>JAESSC010000105.1 GCA_016764285.1 Pelagibacteraceae bacterium | reverse complement strand
TTCCACATGACTGACACACAAAGAAATTGGGTGTAGCATTAGTTTATGAAAAAGCTTTTAGGGATCATGGTTCTGGGTTTGTTGTGGTGCAATGTTGGGTTTGCTAGAGTAGTTGACTGATTGTCCCGCGCTCTAACATCACCAGTAATAATTATAAACTATTGCCAGTACCATTTTTTCTGCATAATTTATTCATGCCAAAAAAATAAAAGAAAGGAAAAAATATGACAAAAGCTTATGTAATTGCACATCCTAAAGTAACAGACATGGAGAAATTTGGATCTGATTTTGCTTCAAAGGTTGATGCCACTTTAGTTCCATTTGAGGGAAAATTCTTAGTTAGAACTCCTGATGTTCTTCATCAAGAGGGTGAAAAAGGAAATTTTACAGTTATCATTGAATTTCCAGATAAAGAAAAAGCTATGGGTTGGTTCAACTCTGAAGAACACCAAAAAATTGTTGATCATCGAAGAAAGAATACTGACCCAAGTACTACGTTTGTTATTGTTGAAGGAAATACAACTATATAAAAAGAGAGTTTCAACTGGCATGGCTGCATGTGATTGCTCTTATAAAGGTAATTTTTGAGTAGAATGAAAAAGCTTTTAGGGATCTTGGTTCTGGGTTTGTTGTCAAAATTTGCGTTATGAAAAAAAAAGGAACAGTGTTTTTCATACCTCATGGAGGGGGTCCACTTCCTATATTAGAAGATCCTGGTCATGCAAAAATGATCAAGTTTTTAAAAAATATAAAATCTAAAATTAATAAACCCTCTTCAATTATTATTATATCTGCTCACTGGGAAGAAAATGAAGTTAAGATAACAAGTGGAGAGAAACCATCGCTTATTTATGATTATTATGGATTTCCAGAAGAAACATACAAAATATCATATCCTGTTCCTGGAAATCCTGAGTTAGCTGATAAAATTAAAAATCTATTAAATGCAAAACATATTAACTCAAAGTTAGATACCGAAAGGGGTTTTGATCACGGAGTATTTATTCCATTGAAGATAATGTATCCAGAAGCATCTATACCTTGTGTGCAAATTTCTCTACTTAACAATTTAGATCCAAAAAAACATATTGAAATAGGAAAAGCTTTAACAAGTTTGATGAATGAAAATGTATTGATTTTAGGGTCAGGAATGTCTTTTCATAATTTAAAAATTTTCTTATCTGGTTCAAAAAATACCAAAAGTGATAATGTGAAGAATAAAGAATTTGATGATTGGTTAATTGACGTTTGTACAGGTGATAAATTAAACAATATTGAGAGAGAAAAAAAAATGATCGATTGGACAAAAGCACCTTCCGCGAGGTTTTGCCATCCAAGGGAAGAACATTTAATTCCTCTCCATGTTTGTTATGGTGTAAAATGTGAAAAAGCTGATTTAGTTTTTAATGACAGTATAATTGATAAAAAGTGTAGTGCTTTTCTTTGGCAAAATTGAAATAATGAAAAAACTATCTTTATACATGTTTCTGGAAATTTAAATTATGCTCTTTAGACAATTTTTCGACATAACCTCTTCCACTTATACTTACCTTATTGCAAATAAAAAAGGAGCAGAAGCTTGCATTATTGATCCTGTTTTAGAAAATGTTCCCAACTATTTAAAAACAATTCAAGATTTAGATTTAAAATTAGTAAAGGTGATCGACACGCATGTGCATGCGGACCATGTCTCTGGAATTTCGAAGCTTAGAGATAAAACACAGTGTATTACCTGCATGGGAAAATCGCAGAATGCATCAGAAATTGTATCTATGGAGGTAAATGATAATGAAAAATTCAAAATAGGTGATCTTGAATTACGTGCTTTGTTTACTCCGGGTCATACAGATGATTCGTATTGTTTTTTATTAGATGACAAAATATTTACTGGCGATACCCTTTTAATCGGGGGTACTGGTAGAACTGATTTTCAAAATGGTAACGCCGAAGATCAATATAACTCGTTATTTAATGTTATCTTGAAATTTGATGATAGAATACTGGTCTATCCCGCCCACGATTATAAAGGTGAAACGGTGAGCACTATTGGTTTTGAAAGAAAAACCAATCCAAGATTACAAGTAAAATCCAAGCAGGAATATGTGGATTTAATGAATTCACTAAACTTACCAAATCCAAAATTAATGGATATTGCTGTGCCAAAAAATAAAAAACATGGTGTTCCGTTAGAAATTCAAATGCAATCTAATGGTATCAATGTTCAACAACTCAAAACTATGATAGATCAAAAAGTGATTAAGTTAATCGATGTCAGGGAGAATTTTGAAATTCAAAGAGATGGATCGATAGAAAATTCTATTCACGTTCCATACGCGCAAATTGAAAATTTTTTTAAAAATATTGAATTACCCCAACCAAGTGAAAAGTTTGTATTGTATTGCCATACCGGTCAAAGAACCTATCTTGCTTTACAAAAATTAAAAAATGGCAATATTCATCATTTGGTAGGTGGAATATTAAATTGGATTGAAGCAGGCGAAAAAGTACATTATCACCATCACATTAATTAAAAATGAAAATAAAAGTATTTGCGGATACAATTTGTGGATGGTGCTTTATTGGTCATACGCGACTTTTAAAAGCAATGAAAAAATTTAAAAACGTTAAGTTTGAGATTGAACATATTCCCTTTCAGCTAAATCCAGGTATGTCCAAAGATGGAATAAATAGAGATGAATATTTAATATCTAAATTTGGAAAAAAAGAAAATGCCCAATCCATGTATAATCATATGACTGGTGAGGCAAAAAAAGAAGGTTTAGAGTTTAATTTAGATAAAATTAAAAAAACTCCAAATACAGTATCGTCACATATTTTAATAAATCTTGGTAAAAAATATAACACTCAAACAAAAATTCTTGAAAATTTATATCAATCATATTTTATCAGAAGTTTAGATATTGGAAATGAGAATATTTTAGCCAATATTGGAAAAGAAAATGGAATTAACGAAAATCAAATAAGATCTGCATTCAATTTGAGAGAAAATATTGATCAAGTCAATTCTTATAGTCAAATTGCAAGGCAAAAAGGAATTAATGGTGTTCCATTTTTTGAGATAGGAAAAAATTTTATATCAGGTGCTCAAAGTGTCACAAATTTAGAAAAAGCTATTCAAAGTAATTTTTAAATTGTCTGCAAAACTATCTCTATACCTTCTGCCATTAACCAAGCACCCCGAAACCAGAGGCGGGATAAATGAAAAAACTATCTCTATACGTGTTTCTAGTTTATGAATAAAAAAAAATCAATAAAAGATAAAAATGAGTTTTTAAACTATATGTTAGATCTGTTGGAGCCGATGGGCGAGCTTTCCTACAAACCCCTATTTGGAGGTTATGCTATATGTAAACACGATGCAGCCTTTGCGCTTGTCTTTGATGGTACGGTTTATTTCAAGACGGATACGACTAACCGCAAGGACTATGAATCATATAACAGCAACCCACTCACATATCAAAAGCAAGGCAAAACTATTTTTCTTTCTAACTTAGAAGTCCCCGCTGAGGTGATCGAGGATCAAGATAGACTTCTTCAATGGGCGAATACAGCGTATAAGATTGCAAAAAATGTTAAGAAAAAAACAAAACAATAAAT
>JAESSC010000104.1 GCA_016764285.1 Pelagibacteraceae bacterium | reverse complement strand
TCAGCACGCAATAAGTGCATAGCTTCGGTACCATAAGGAGTTATTTTGAATTCTTTACCTGCTTCCATACATTTTTTCCATGTAGCTTGTCCATAGTTCGACTGAATGTTTATCTCATAACTTAATTCACCTGTGAAACTTATTCTCATAACGCGACACTTTATGTTATCAACCATACCTTCTTTAAAGCTCATATGAGGAAAATTTTGATCAGAAAAATCTACGTTTTTAACAACTCTTTGTAATATTTTTTTGCTGTGTGGACCACAGACGCTTACAGTAGCAAAATGATCAGTAACGGAAGTTAAATACACATTGAGTTCGGGCCATTCTGTTTGTAAAAAATCTTCTAACTTACTCATTACTGAAGCTGCACCTCCAGTAGTTGTTGTCATTATGTAATGGTTTTCACCTAATCTTGTGGTAACACCATCATCGTAAACCATACCATCATCATTAAGCATTAGACCATATCTGCATTTGCCAATAGCTAATTTGCTCCAGGCATTTGTGTAAACACGATTTAAAAATTCTGATGCATCACTACCTTGAATATCAATTTTACCTAATGTTGAAGCATCTAAAATTCCTGCACCATTTCTTGCAGCTTTTGATTCTCTTTGGACGGCTTCATACATACTTTCGTTTTTATTAGGGTAATACCAAGCCCTTTTCCATTGTCCGACATCTTCAAATTTTGCTCCATGTTTTTCATGCCATGTATGAATGGGTGTTTTTCTTACAATATCAAAAAATTGTTTTACGTTTCTTCCAACAATAGCTCCAAAAGTTAATGGGGTATATGGTGGTCGAAAAGTTGTAGTTCCTAATTCACTCATTTTTGTATTAGTAATTTCAGATACTATTCCCAGTGCGTGCATATTTCCTATTTTCCCTTGGTCGGTAGCCATTCCTGTTGTCGTATACCGTTTAACATGTTCTATAGATTTATAACCTTCTCTTAAAGCCAACTTAATATCATTTGCAGTTGTGTCATTTTGATAATCTACAAATGGTTTGGTTTTTCCTGAAATTTTATCGGAAGGTAACAGCCAAATGTTTTCAAAATTGCCACTCTTGGATTCAGTAATATTATATTGGTTACTGTGTGTTAAATTTAAAAATTCATTTGTTTTTGTTTGAGTTTCTTCAATAATTTTTTTTAGGCTAAATGTTCCATTACAAGATCCCACAGAAATTTGACTAAGTGATGCTGATTTTGGGTGGAAATAATATTTTTCTTCGTTAAAAATTAGTCTGCCACCTGATTGAGTAAATAAATGAATAGCAGGAGTATAACCACCAGAAACACATAATAAATCACAATTAATTTTCAATTTATTTCTAATTGTACTGCTATTATCGTTTGAAAGTTCCATTACATGAACTTTATTAATTTTTTTGTAACCTTCTGTGTAAACAATAGTATTTTTCCATAATATTTTTATTCCTAGTTCATTACATTTTTTGGGTAAATCTCCGTCTGACCGTGATCTGATATCGACAATCGCTTCTATTTTAACACCTTTATTATGTAAGCTTATTGCTGTTTCATATGCATCATCGTTATTTGTAAAAATAACAACATTATTTCCACATTTTACGCCGTAATAATTAATGTATTGTCTTACTGCTGAGGACAACATTATACCTGGTCTGTCGTTACAATCGAAAACCATTGGTCTTTCGATTGATCCAGTAGCTAAAATTACTTTTTTTGCTCTAACTTTCCATAAACGTTGTCTTATTTTTCCTTTTTTTTCTTTTTCGGATAAGTGGTCGGATAAATTTTGCATCATAATTAAATAATTATAATTATGATAAGCGGCTACACTAGTTCTATTTAGAATCTTAATATTTTTATTATTTTGTAATTCAGAACAAGTTTTTTTTATCCATTCTAAGGGTTTAAGTTCATTTATTTTAGTAAGTTCTTCGTCAGCGAATGAAAGATTTCCACCAGAATGGGATCTTTCGTCAACTAAAAGAACTTTCTTTCCAGCTTTTACAGCAACTGTTGCAGCAGATAAGCCTGCTGGCCCGGTACCTACAATTAGGACGTCACAATGATAATATTTGTGATCATAAATATCCGGATCATTTTCTGTAGGAGATTTACCTAAACCCGCTGCTTTTCTTATAAAATGTTCATATTTTTCCCAAAGATTTGCAGGCCACATAAATGTTTTATAATAAAAACCTGCAGGAATAATAGGAGAGAACAAATTATTAATCGCTCCTACATCAAAATTTACTGTAGGCCAACAGTTTTGACTTTCAGCATTAAATCCTTCAAAAATTTCAATTTGTGTTGCCCTTAGGTTTGGATCTGTTTTTCCTTTATCCACAATAACTTGAACTAGCGCATTTGTTTCTTCGACTCCAGAACTAAATATTCCTCTAGGTCGATGATATTTAAAACTTCTACCGACTAAATGCACTCCATTTGCTAAAAGGGCTGAAGCCAATGTATCGCCCTTAAATCCAAAGAAAGTTTTGCCGTTAAATTTAAAAGAAATTCTTTCAGTTCTACTTATTTGTCCTCCAGTTGATAATCTAAATTTATTTGACATTATTTTGCTGGCTTTTCTCCCATTTTATATACAGAGTGAATTTTATCATTTGATGTATCTCTAGCCATATTAAACCAACGTCTACATCCATGAGCATGATTCCATCTTTCATATTGAAGACCTTTTATATTTTTTCTCATAAATAGATATTCGGCCCATTGATCATCAGTTAATTCGGTAGGTTGTTTTGGTCTAACTATATGAGCTTCGCCACCATAGCTAAATTCGCTATGATCTCTGTTACCACAATATGGACATTTAATTATAAACATATTAATGAGCTACTGCAGCAGCGCCATGTTCATCAACAAGATCACCACTAACAAATCTATTAATGTTAAATGCAGCATTTAAAGTATGAGGTTCATCTTTCGCTATTGTGTGAGCAAACAGATGGCCTGATCCTGGAGTAGCTTTAAATCCTCCAGTTCCCCAACCACAGTTAAAATAAAGTCCTTTTATAGAAGTTTTGCTGATTATTGGACTTGCGTCAGGACAAATATCAACAACACCTCCCCATTGTCTAAGCATTCTAAGCCTGCTAAAAATTGGATAGAGTTCTAAAATTGCATTAAGAGTTCCTTCAACAATTTCATGAGTGCCTTTTTGAGTGTATGAAACATAAGAGTCTGTTCCAGCTCCTATGACGAGTTCGCCTTTGTCAGATTGACTTATATAAGCATGAACAGCATTAGACATAACAACTGTATCAATAATTGGCTTAATTGGTTCAGAGACCAGAGCTTGAAGAGGTTTACTTTCGATGGGAAGTTTTAAACCTGCCATATTAGCAATAACGCTCGAATGACCTGCTGCCGCAACACCAATTTTTGAAGTTTTAATAAAACCTTTCGTTGTTTCTATACCCTCTATAGTATCTTCCTTTCTTTTAATTCCTTTTACTTCACAAGGCTGTCCGGTTTAAATTTCATATCTTTATTCAAGGCTGTATTTATAAACCGCAGGGACCTGAAGTCACGGAGGGTTTATTTTTCACCGTGTCTCAGTGGCCTTGTGGTAATCCAACAAT
>JAESSC010000126.1 GCA_016764285.1 Pelagibacteraceae bacterium | reverse complement strand
TCTTCTAAATCATCAGAATTTAAGTAACCACTTTCTCTAACAGTAAAAATTCTTTTTGGATGATCTTTAGGAAGAGTTTCGTCATCTTTTGTAAAATAAGGATTATGTTTGTCTTTTGTCCAATGAACTTTATTCAAGTTACGTTCAGCTTCTTGTTTCATTCTATTTATAGATTCTTCTCTAATGAAATTTGGAATCACGCAACATCCTATTCTGTCTAACTCTTTTTTAGTTTTATTGACTAATTCTTTATGTTTAAGACTTTGTGTTTCGTGAATTGGATACGCGTTGAGGTCAATTATATTTTTAAGTTTCGTCATATTAAATTTTTTCTAAAGGATGATGCGATAGTAATTCTAGTCCGTTTTCTTTAATCAAATATTGTTGCTCTAACTTTACTCCCTCCTCACCACCAACTTCACCGATATAAGATTCAACAGTAATAGTCATATCTTTTTCAAATTGACCTTTTTCATCAGTTACTTCTGTAGGGTATTTAACCATTGGCCACTCATCACACAAACCAATTCCATGTACTATGCAGGGATATCGGTTACCATAATATGCTTCTGGAAGGACCCACGATTTTGCAACAAACTCTTTAAAAGATAAGCCAGGTTTAATTAGTTCAGCATTGTGATGTATGTGATCGATTGCCATTTGATAAATTTTTTTTTGTTCAGAATTAAATTTATGTCCTTCAACGAAAGCTCTTGAGATGTCAGCACAATATCCATACGGACCAACCATGTCCGTATCAAAAGAGACTATTTCATTTTGTTGAATTATCCTGTTGCTAGCTTCTTGCATCCATGGATTAGTTCTTGGACCCGAAGATAATATTCTGCCTTCTATCCATTCACCTCCACTTTCAATATTAGTTTTGTGTAATAATGCCCATAACTCATTTTCCGTCATTCCAGCTTTTAGTTCTTTACCCATTAATCGAACGCCCTTTTCGCAAACTTCCATCGACGCTTTCATGCATTGTATTTCTTCTTTGGATTTTATTTTTCTTGCTTGTTCGAGAATTTCTTTTCCTTCGATAATTTTTAATCCAATTTTATTAAGCGCTAGAATACCTGGACCGTTACTAACATCGACTGCCAACTGTTTGTTTTTTCCACAATGTAAGTTCATTAAATTTTCAACTTCACCTGTCCATTTTTTAAGCTGATTTTCAACTTGGTCTCCAACTGAAAAATAGTCCCAAGTAATTCCTTGTCTTATTTCATCAATCAAAGTTAGATGTTTGGCCAGGTGTCCACAATTAAAATATTCATAAAGAATAACGGGGCCGCTTACCGGAATGAAGCAATAACGAGTTAAGTTATGCATATTATATATGCTCATATTTGTTGTATCTAATGCGTATCTGACATTTACTGGATCAAATAAAATACAGGCACCAATATCTCTTTTTGCTAACTCTTTTTTAACTCGATCTAATCGATAAGATCTCAAAAGATCAAAATCGATTTCATCTTCATGGAGTCTTTTTTTTGAAATAAATTTAGATGAGTAATTAGAATCGGGTAATATTTTCCGATTAAATTTCATATTTATAATTGAATACCGACGTTTTTCACTTGAAGATAACTTTTCAAAGCTTCTTGTCCTTTTTCACGACTGAAGCCTGATTGTTTATATCCTCCAAAAGGTGTAGCAATACTTCCGGTAAACCAACTATTAACGTAAACCTGGCCAACTTCTAGTTTGTTTGATGTTACAGTTGCCTGATCTAGATCTTTAGTAAAGACACCAGCTGCTAAACCATAATTACTATCATTTGCAATTTTTATAGCTTCTTCAGGATCTTGATATTCAATAACAGAAAGTACTGGTCCAAAAATTTCTTCGTTAGCGATTGTCATGTCTTGTTTTACTTTGTCAAAAACAGTTGCTTCGAAAAAGTAACCCTGTCTATCCAAACGTTTTCCACCCGCAACGGCTTCAGCACCTGCTTGGACACCAGAACGAGCATAATTTTCTACTTTTTGTAATTGTTTTTCTGAAATAACTGGAGTTAATTCACCACCTTCGTAACCCGCTCCAACTTTAAGTGATTTTGATAATTTTGCTAGTTTTTCAAGTAATTCATTCTTTACAGATTTATGAACAACAGCTCTAGACATTGCCGAACAGATCTGTCCTGCGTGTCCAAAAATTGCCCCCTTAGCTGTTTCGACAACTTTATCTAAATCTGCATCAGGATAAACGATGGCAGCCGATTTACCACCCATTTCGACAACAACAGGAACCGCTCTGTCAGCTGCTACATGAAGTATTTTTTTACCCGTTGGAACAGATCCAGTAAAAGTAATTTGAGCCACATCTTTATGAGAAGTTAAATAGGTTCCCGCTTCATCACCGTAACCACAAATGATATTTATAGTTCCTTTAGGGACGCCTGCTTTATCTAACGCTTGAGCAAAAAACGAAGCTGCTGCTAATGGAGCCAATTCTGGAGTTTTAACAACTGTTGAATTACCAGTTGCAAATGCACACGCTAACGATCGACCTAACATTGAAATTGGATAGTTCCATGGAATAATGTGTGCTGAAACTCCGTAGGGTTCTAAAACTGTATAATCGATCACTCCTTTATTAACTGGAATTGTCCTTCCCTCAAGTTTGTCTGTTAGACCACCGTAATAATCAAAATAGTTTGCTGCATCCACAAATTCATATTCAGCACCCGGGAGAGGTTTACCATTTTCATAGCATAATAATTTTCCCGCTTCTTTTGAAACTTTGCGTAGCTCTTCTGCGATTTTCCTCATTAATTTTGCTCGGTCCATAGGATGCATATCAACTAAAACCCTAGACTTAAAAGCTTTATGAGCAGCTTCAACAGCTACATCAACATCTTCTTTTTTGGCACAAGCAACTTCACCTATAGTTTTTGCTGTTGCTGGATCGTCAACTTTGATAGTCTCTTTGGAAAGGCTATCCATCCATTTTCCATCTATGTAGCTCTGATATTTTTTCATAAGAATTTTTTCATCATTTATATCAAGTTTTTTACAACCCATTTATGAAAATGATGGGTTGGATTGTCCATAATTGGAGAAAAATTTCCACCATTATAAGAAGGAGAATTTCTTCCTTCTTGCATACCCTCAATAATACTCACATCTTGTGATTGAACTCTACTCCAGAGTTTTAAATTTTGTTTTCTAAGAGGTTTAAATTTATTTGAATTTGCTGCTTTATTGCCCACATAATATATTTCCATATGTTCTATTGTGTATGAATGATTAACCGGTTCTAGCCAGTAAGCATAATAGTGATCTTTATGTATACCCAACATTACATTTGGAAAAAGAGCGACATATTCAGCAACGTTTACTTTATCTTTTGACCAATTCGGAAAACATGGAAATTTTTTTTTACCTTTAAATTTAGGTTTATAAACAACAGTTCCTTGACCCGCAAATCTATTGGGCAAACCTTGAATATGATAATGATCGTTTATTTTAGAATATTTGTTTAACTCTGGATGAACCCAAGGCAGATGATAACTTTCGCAATAATTCTCTATTGCAAATTTCCAGTTACATTTTGCTTTTAATTGAAAATAACCTAAGTCTTTTGGATGTTTAATTAATTTTTGATCTTTTTCAGGCCAGAATTTATTCCAACGATCACTTAAAGGTTTAATATATTGCACAAATGGAACTTCATTATTAGAAATGTTTACAACAATCATATCTAGCCATACATAAGATCGAACTTCTTTAAGACCACTAGACAATTTATCAAAACCTTCAGCTTCATGTTTGTTCATTCCTCCTAGATGAGGCGTTGAAACAAGTGTACCATCAAGGTCGTACGACCAAGAATGATAAGGGCATCGCAAAACATTTTTTATTTTGCAAGATTTTTGTAAAATTTTATAACCTCTATGACTGCAAACATTATGATAAACTTTAATTTGTTTTTTTTTATTACGTAATATAATCAAAGGAATTCCTAGTAAATCAAAAGTTTTTGCATCACCTGGATTGGGAACTGAACTTGCAACACCAATAACAACCCATTTATCTTCAAACAATTTTTTTCTTTCTATTATTGAGTATTCTATGCTGTTGTAACATTCGTTGGGCAAGCCATGAGCTTTAGAAATAGGTAGATTAACCACATCTAATTTTTCTTTATTTATAATGTCGTATATATTTTTTTGTCCATTAAGTTTGTGAACCATATAAAAATCCTAGCATTTTAATATAAATAGGCAATACATTTTAAATGAAACCTCTGGACATTCAATGGGGTCCACTGATATATCCGAAAACAATGA
>JAESSC010000125.1 GCA_016764285.1 Pelagibacteraceae bacterium | reverse complement strand
CAGTTCGGTACTTCAAACCTTTCAGTTGAGATGCGTCTTTGATTTGTTCTTTAAACCATCCCATTGGTTGAGCTGGCATCGGACTATTAAAGAAACCAACAAGATTTAATCCTAAGTTACCCATTAGTTCTGTATATAGTTCTTTACCTCCACCGTAGTGGATCCATCCTAATAACTCTTGAGCACTCCAACCCCAACATGGGCCAGTTCCGAAAAGAGAAGCCGAAACCGCTTTACTGTACCAATACGCTGGAACATAGTGACATCCATCTAGAACACCTCTGTGTACAGCATCTTGCATTTGACTCGTTTTCACTACAGAATTTACTGGTAAAAGATCAAGCTTCAATGCTCCGCCAGACATTTCGTTAACTCTTTTAACGTAGGCCTGTGCATTCTCTAGAAAAATCCCACCACCCCAAGCAGCTTGTACTTTTAAAGTAGTGGCAGCTTTAGCGATGCTAGGCATTGCTAGTGTAGCAGCAGCAACTGCACCTGTTGCAGCAGCAGCTTTAAAGAATTTACGTCTTGAAGGAGTTTTAATTCCTTTTAACGTTTTATCTTTTTTTGACATTTGTCCCTCCTTATTTTTTGTCATTAGTTCATTAACTTATGTGAATTTAATCACATTCGACATGATAAAATAATTAATATTTTACAAACTAGAGTGATTTTATATATATATATTGAATATCTATTTAAACCTTTGGTTGTATTACCTTAAATTGCATCTAAATTTAGCATTTTAAATTTCTAAAGTTATTTCCGTTACAAAAAGTTTTGTGCTAGCCTACATTTAATAAAGCAAAATATAGGAGGAATTAATGCTAAAAAAAATATTGTATATATTAGTTTTCACAATCTTACCCAGTGTTTTTGCTTCTGCTGATACCACAGATTCAACGTGGATGAAAAAAGTAGAACTTAAAAAGACAGGTACGCATTGTATTGATGATAAAAATTGTTTTAATCGTTATCATCCAAAGATTCCACCGGCAGCTAAAGCTGATCCGGGGGATATGATTATACTTCATACACGTGATGCTTTGGATGCTGATTTTAGGTTAGATTCAACTGCAGACGACTTGTCTACTTTTGATCTTGGGTTAGTACACCCTATGACTGGCCCTGTGTATATTAATGGCGCAAAACGGGGTGATGCTCTTGAAGTTGAACTGATTGATATTGCTCCAGATGAATATGGCTACACAGTAATTATTCCTGGATTTGGATTTTTAAGGGATGTGTTTCCTGAACCATATATTGTAAACTGGAGATTAACTCGAATAGGTGCAGTTTCAGATGGTATGCCTGGAATTACAGTTCCTTATGAAGCATTTCCTGGATCTATCGGTGTTCTTCCAGGAGAACCTGAAATTCAAAAATGGAAAGCTAGAGAAGCAGATCTTGCTACTGCAGGTGGGGTTGTTTTAACACCTTCACCAGGAGGAGCTTTGCCAGCAAAAATATGTGGAGAAAATGGTAAATATAAAGATGACTGTTTACGAACAATTCCACCACGAGAAAACGGTGGTAATATGGATGTTCAACAACAACAAATCGGTACTAAAATTATATTTCCTTGTTTTATAGATGGTTGTGGTTTATTTGCTGGTGATATTCATTATGCCCAAGGCGATGGTGAAGTTTCAGGTACAGCAATTGAGATGGGAAGTGTTCTTACTGTAAGAGTTAAAATTTTACCAGGCAAAGGTACAGATATGGATATGCCTGTGACGGTAGGTAATGATCAAATTATTGATATGGAACCTACTAGATATTACCAAACACTTGGTATTCCTTTAAAAGCAAATGGAGAAATACCTCCTTCTCATACATATTTAGACTCTGAAAAACTTCTAAATCTTGCAAACGTATCTGAAGATCTTACAATTTCTGCAAGACATGCATTGTTGCAAATGATTGACTATTTGGTTAAAGAGCATGGTTTAACTAGAGAGCAAGCATACATTTTATGTTCTGTAGCTGTAGACCTTAGAGTTGGACAAGTAGTAGATGTTCCAAACTTTATTGTTTCAGCTGTTCTTAATATGAATGTATTTGACAAATACAGAAATTAATACTGTGATATTATAAAAGGCGCTTTTTGATAAAAGCGCCTTTTATTTATAGGTGTTAATTTTTTATGTTTGGTAAATTGTCTATTTTAAGATTTGTTTCTATTTTTGTTATTTATATTCTACTTGTTGGTCATGCCCCTTGGGGTGCGTATCAAGCATATAGACAACAGCATCTTCTTATTATGAGCACACGTGAAGATGCTCCAACTTATCCTTTTTCAAAGATTTTGGTAAAAATTATAAATCAAGAATTACCCGAAGCAAGTGCCAGGGCTGCTCGAGCTAGAACATTTAAAAGAGTTCAAAGTTTATTTTCAACCGGTCAAATGCCATTAGTTTTGCTTTCAAAAAAAAATGCTAAAGCTTTAATTAAAGGCAAAGGTCCATTTAAAAAATACGGATCAGCAAATGCACAAATTTTATATATTTTTGGTGATTTGGTGCTATTAGTTCAACCCGACTTTCCAAATAGACACGCTTGGCTTATAACCAATGCAATAGTTCAAGCAGTAGATAAGTTACCAGGTGCAATATCTCCATTAAAAGTAAAAAAGATAGCAACCATTCATCCAGGTACATTAATGGTTTTAAATGGTGAAAATATTCCTGACTTAGAATAATAGAGAATAGATAAGCACGCCGATGCTTTAGCCTGGAATTAAGGGCTAAAATTTTTATCTTTAATTAAATCTGTGCAAGAGCATAAACACCAATGCAAGCTATAACTACTCCGCCTATTCTCAGCAAACGGGAAGATATAGTTGATTGTTCTCCAAAGTAACCGATTATGACACCTAATATATGTAATGCTGCGGTACTAGTGACAAATCCTAGAGCAAACAGACTTGGATTAACAGCTAGAGGCATTTCTAAACCGTGGGCCGCTCCATGAAAGAAACCAAAAATACCTACACATGCCATTGTGATTCTTACAGGTAATTTTTTACCAATCGCTACAGCTAAACCCAAGATAATAACAGATATAATTATACCAGGCTCTAAAGGAAAATAGGCCATAATGTAAGGATTAATGGAATCACTTAATTCAAGATAAATTCCTATTGAACCACCAATTAACATTATGCTTACAAATGTTAATGGAACCGTCCATATAGCTCTTCCACCAATTTGCGTACTAACAATGCCAACACTAACCATTGCTAAAAAATGATCAAAACCAAGAACAGGATGGGTAATACCATCATAAAATCCGACGTAACCAGTTAAACTATCTGCGTGAACACTAGATGCATAAAAAAAAAATGCGAAAATATAAGAAATTTTTTTCATAACCTTGCTTTTGATTTATAACTTATAAGAAAAAAAACTAAGTATCTCAATTAATGATTAACCACCCGCTCCAAGGCTTTTAAGGCATACCTATTCTACATAAATAATCAAATCAACAGACTTTTATAAGATGAAGCCTTAATAGGTTTAAAATCTCGCCCATGTTTGTATTCAGGTCGAGCAAATTTGGTTTGAGTATTGTCGCACGGATTAAGAATAACTGAAAAAATTGCTCTGTCCATGGGCGACATGTTCTGTGCTGAACCATGTACCAAGTTATCTACAAAAATAACAACTGTACCAGCT
>JAESSC010000124.1 GCA_016764285.1 Pelagibacteraceae bacterium | reverse complement strand
TTAATTCTTGCACATACTGCTCTTGGAACACCATTTGTTGTAATCACAGTAACAGCAACTTTAACCGGTTTTGATACAAATTTAATTCGAGCATCGCAAAGCTTAGGCGCAGATACAATACGAACATTTTTTAAAATTATCATGCCCTTAATTCTTCCTGGTGTTATTTCTGGGGGATTATTTGCATTCATTACTTCTTTTGATGAGGTGGTAGTTGTTATGTTTATAGGAAGTGTTGAACAAATAACTATACCTAAACAGATGTGGGCAGGTATACGACAAGAAACAAGCCCTGTAATTTTATGTATGGCGACCTGCTTAGTTGCTTTATCTATTGCATTATTGACTACCGTTGAATTATTAAGAAGAAGATCAGAACGTTTGCGTGGTATTAAACTACACAATTAAATTATGAAATGGGCTCTTGTAGTTTATTTTATGACTGCTAGTGGTTGGCAATCTGCTGAAGCTCTTGGTAAAGACAAAATAGGTTGGTCTAGTATGGTGTATGCAACCTATCAACAATGTTCTTCTCAAGTCAGAATGTTTAATTTTAATCGAGATAGCATGTTTAAGGAAGATCCTGAATATGGAAATCGCGTAAAAGCGAAGTGTGAGCGTGTAGAGAAATAATTTCAGAAAATTAAATTAATCTGCCATCATTCCTACTGTCCACAATATCAAAACTATAACTATCCAGAGTTCCATATTATTTATAATAAAGGATTTTTTGGCAATTTTATGATTTTTAAATTTATTCCCTTAAAAGTTGTATTAATTTAAATATACAATTAATTCATAAAATATTACTTTTAATTTTAAATAACTAAAACGGTAATGAAAAAAAAAAGAGACAAAACTCCTATACAACCGGTTAGTGGCACAAAAGTTCCACGATTTGCGGGAGCTTCTACATTTGCCAGACTTCCAGAACTTAGAGATGTGCCAGATTGTGATGTTGCGATTGTCGGTGTTCCTTTTGATGCTGGTACGAGTTATCGCCCTGGAGCACGTTTTGGTCCGCAGAGTATTCGTCAAGCATCAAGACATCTAAGAACCAATTATCATCCAGCTTATGACTCAGAACCTTTTTTAGAACAACAAGTGGCAGATGCGGGAGATATTACCTGTAATCCATTTAATATTATCGAGTCTGTTGAGCAAATTCAAAAAGCGGCTACAGATTTATTGGGCAAAGTTGGAGGAATAATAAGTATGGGAGGAGACCACACGATAGCTTTACCTTTATTACGTGCCGTTAATCATAAAAATAAAGGTCCAGTTGCTTTAGTTCATTTTGATGCTCATCTTGATACTTGGGATACTTATTTTGGTGCGCCATATACACATGGCACTCCTTTTCGTAGAGCCAGAGAGGAAAAATTATTTTTAGAAGATTCTTCCATGCACGTGGGTATTAGAGGGCCTCTTTATAGCAGAGATGATTTAAAAAATGACGCCGAATTTGGCTTTAAAATTATTCATTGCGATGAATTTCAGACAGAAGGGATTGATAAAATTGTGAAACGAATACGTGACAGAGTTGGAAACAATTCCCTTTATTTATCTATAGATATTGATGTGTTAGATCCTTCTCATGCACCAGGAACGGGTACGCCAGAAATCGCTGGTATGACTACGCGTGAACTAGTGAACGTACTTCGTGGACTAGCAGGACTGAAATTAATTTCTGCGGATGTAGTTGAAGTATCCCCAGCTTATGATCATGCTGAACTTACTTCTCTTGCGGCTGCTACGATTATTTATGAATTAACCAACTTATTTGCAAAAAGTTCAACTTAATTTGTTAATTGTTCCTTAAGGTCAATAAGCATTTTTAAGCAAAGTTTCAACTGATCAAAACTCACATACTCATCAATTTTGTGAGCTTGCTCAATTGATCCAGGACCACAAACAACGGTACTGATGCCAAGCTCTTGAAACAAACCTGCTTCTGTTCCAAAAGAAACTACATCTCTTGAATTATCTCCAGTTAGGTTACAAACGAGATTTACGGCGTCAGATTTTTCTTCTTTAGTAAATCCAATAATTTCTCCAATGATTTCTTTTTTAATATTAGCTTTGGGATAAACTTTTCTCATTTCTGGTAACAAAACATTTTTTGCATAAGCTTCGATATTTTCAGTTACGAATTTTCCATCTTCTGGAATTACTGGTCTCATTTCCCAATCAACAGTACATTGATCAGCAATTACATTTCTTGCTAATCCTCCTTTAATTCCTCCTATTTGGATTGTTGAATATGGGGGAGTGAAAACAGAATTTTTTGGTACCCTTTTTTTAAGCTCTTCTCTCAATTCCATGAGTTTATTTATATAACGAGAAGCATATTCAACAGCATTTACACCTTTATCTGGAGCAGATCCGTGACCAGCCAAACCAGTAAAATAAGTTGAATATTCACTACAACCTTTGTGTGCCTGAATAGCTTTCATGCTTGTTGGTTCTCCAACTATGCAAATGGAACATTTGACATTGCGTTTTTTTAATTCTTTCAGCATTATTGGCGCACCCTGACAAGCAGTTTCTTCATCATAGGTAAATGAAAAGTGAATTGGTTTTTTTAAATTTTGTGAAGCAAAAAATGGCGCTAAAGCTAAAGTACAAGCAATAAATCCTTTCATGTCACAAGATCCTCGCCCATATATCTTATTGTCTTTTTCTGTGGCAACAAATGGATCAGATGACCATTTTTTGCCTGAAGCGGGCACGACATCTGTGTGACCAGATAAAATAATTCCTCCGCCATTTAATTTTTTTTTACCGTTTATGGTTGAGAATAAATTAGCCTGTAGCTTTGAGTCATGAAAAGTTTTAAACGATATTGCTCCAAGTTTGTCTAGTTTTTTTTCGCAATACTCAATCAATTTAAGATTTGAAGTACCTGAAACGGTTTGAAATTTTATTAGATCAGACAAAATCTTCAAGGTCTCAGGAAATACTTGATCAATAATGTTATTTTGCGTAGCCATTTAAAAGAAATAATATTATACA
>JAESSC010000123.1 GCA_016764285.1 Pelagibacteraceae bacterium | reverse complement strand
TTACCGTATTTTTTCTTAATAGGCCAAAGTAATAATCTTGCTTTGTCGAGATTAACATTATCTGGCCAGCTATTTAGTGGAGCGAAACGTTGATTGCCGGTCCCAGCACCACCACGTCCATCGCCAGTTCTGTATGTTCCTGCAGCATGCCATGCCAATCGTATAAACAAAGGTCCATAATGACCATAGTCAGCAGGCCACCAGTCTTGAGATTCAGTTATTAACTTATGTAAATCTTTTTTTAATGCATCAAGATCAAGAGTTTTGAATTCTTCTGCATAATTGAATTTCTTGTCCATAGGATCGACTAAAGAAGAATGTTGACTTAGAGTTTTAAGGTTTAAACTGTTTGGCCACCAGTCTCTATTGGATGTACCTTTGCCAGTTGGAAACTTTGGAGGTGTTCCTACACCTGTAACTGGACACTTTGATTGCTCACTCATGTAAATCTTACTTTAAAATTATAATTATTTATTTGTAATCGCTCTAAAACTAAATATATTTAATAACATCTATTAATCAAGTATTAGTTTATGGGTATGACAAAAAAACACAGCTTCAAATATGAAGAATTAATTGATTGTGCCAACGGTAAATTATTTGGACCTGGAAATGCAAAACTCCCTTTACCACCGATGCTTATGTTTGATAGAATTACAAATATTCAAGATACAAAAGGAAAATTTGGTAAAGGATTAATTGAAGCAGAGCTTGATATAAGATCAAATTTATGGTTTTTTGATTGTCATTTTAAAAATGATCCTGTTATGCCGGGTTGTCTTGGTTTGGACGCAATGTGGCAATTAGTAGGTTTTTATTTGGGCTGGCTAGGTAAACCTGGAAAAGGTAGAGCGTTAGGAGTACATTCGGTAAAATTTACTGGCGAAGTTCTGAATAATGCCAAAATTACTAAATACCAAATTGATATGAAAAAAATTTTAAAAAAAGAGAACACAACATTAGGTGTGGCTAATGGGGTTTTATTTGCTGATAACAAACTAATATATGAAGCGGAAAACTTAAAAGTGGGATTATTTACAACATGAGAAGAGTTGTTGTTACTGGAATTGGAATAGTTTCTTGTATTGGCAACAATAAAGCTGAAGTATTAGATTCTTTGCTAAACACAAAATCAGGAATAGTTTTTTCTGATGAACACAAAAAATATAACTTTAGAAGTCAAGTTATTGGATCTGTTAAAAATTTAGATTTAGATAAACATATAGATAGAAAAATAAAGAGATTTATGGGATCGGGTTCTGCCTATACCTACATTGCATTAAAAGAAGCAATAGAAGAGTCTGGCTTAGAAGAAAAAGATATAAGCAATGAAAAAACAGGAATTGTGATGGGATCTGGCGGTCCTTCAATAAAAAATGTTTATTATGCTGTAGATATCATAAGAAAATCTGCTCCGAAAAGAATGGGGCCTTATATAGTTCCTAGAACAATGGCAAGTACATGCTCAGCAACGCTCGCTGTTCCGTTTAAAATTAAAGGAGTAAATTATTCAATTAGTTCTGCCTGCGCAACAAGCGGACATTGTATTGGAAATGGAATGGAACTTATTCAATATGGTAAACAAGATATAGTATTTGCTGGAGGTGGAGAAGAATTAGATTGGGCTCTTTCAGGAATGTTTGATGCCATGCCTGCATTATCTTCAAAATATAACAACACCCCAGAAAAGGCATCGAGGCCATATGATGTAAATAGAGATGGATTTATTATTGCAGGAGGTGGTGGAGCTCTTGTTTTGGAAGAATATGAACATGCTAAAGCCAGAGGAGCAAAAATATATGCTGAATTAACTGGTTATGGAGCTACATCAGATGGTTATGATATGGTTGCACCTTCTGGAGAAGGTGCAGTTAGATGTATGAAAATGTCATTAAAAACAAAAAGAAATGAAATTGATTATATCAACACTCATGGTACATCGACACCAGTAGGTGATATTACTGAATTAAATTCAATAAAAGAAACATTTCAAAATAAAATTCCTAAAATTAGTTCGACAAAATCTCTCACAGGTCACCCTTTAGGTGCAGCTTCTGTTCACGAAGCAATTTATTCTTTAATCATGATGGAAAATAATTTTATAGCAGCTTCTGCAAATATTAAAGATATGGATGATGGTGCCAAACCTTTTCCAATAGTTACGAAGGTAGAAAAAAATGTTTCATTAAATGCTGTTATGTCAAATAGTTTTGGTTTTGGTGGTACCAATTCAACGTTAGTTTTTGAAAAATTAAATTAAAAAAATATGTCACTATTAAAAGGAAAAAAAGGATTAATAATGGGAGTGGCCAATGACAGGTCTATTGCTTGGGGTATTGCGAAAAAATTATCAGAACACGGTGCGGAATTGGCTTTTACTTATTTGGGTGATACATTGAAAAAAAGAGTGGTTCCTTTAGCCCAATCGCTAAAATCCAATTTTACTCTGAGCTGCGATGTAGAAAAAAAAGAAGATGTAGTAAGAACATTTGACGATATAAAAAATAAATGGAGGAATTTGGATTTTGTTGTTCATGCAATTGCTTTCTCTGATAGATCTGAGCTCTCAGGAGAATATATTAATACATCAAGAGAGAATTTTTTAAAAAGCATGCTCATTTCCTGTTTTTCGCTTACTGAAGTCGCGAAAGAAGCATCAAAAATCATGAGTAAAGGATCAAGTATGTTAACTTTAACTTATGAGTCTTCTAAAGTAATTCCAAACTATAATGTTATGGGAGTTTGTAAAGCAGCTTTGGAATCTAGTGTAAAATATCTTGCAAGAGATTTGGGTGCAAAAGGAATAAGAGTAAATGCAATTAGTGCTGGTCCAATTAAAACATTAGCAGCATCTGCAATAGGTGATGCAAAATTTTTATATAAATGGAATGAGGATCATTCTCTTCTAAAAAGAAATGTTGATATTAATGATATTGGTGGATCAGCCTTATATTTGTTAAGTGACTTAGCTGCTGCCGTAACTGGAGAAATACATTACGTTGATGCTGGATATAATAAAGTTGGAATGCCAAATCCAAAAAATATTACTTAATTCGCTTCTTTAATCGAAAGTTTTACTTTGCCTCTGTCAAAACCTATAACTTTAACGGAAACTTCATCTCCTTCTTTTACAACATCGGATACTTTGCCAACCCTTTTGCCTGCAAGCTGAGAAATATGCACGAGACCATCTTGTTTACCTAAAAAATTTACAAAAGCTCCAAACTCCATTATTTTAACAACTTTACCTTTATATATTTTTCCCATTTCTGGTTTTGCAATAATACTTTTTATCATTTCCATTGCTTTATTTCTTGATTCTTCGTCTGGTGCAGCAATAGTAACTTCGCCTGTATCTTTGACGTCTACTTTAGCGCCAGATAACTCCACAATTTCTCTAATTGTAGCTCCACCTTTACCAATGACAGCTGCTATCTCTTTTTTCTCAACCATAATAGTTTCAATTTTTGGAGTATGTTTAGATACCTCTTTTCTTGACGACTTAATTGTTTTGTTCATCTCTTGTAATATGTGAGTTCTTCCTTCTTTGGCCTGATTGAGTGCTTGCTCCATAATTTCAAAAGTAATTCCAGTAATTTTTATATCCATTTGTAGTGAAGTAATTCCGTCTTTTGTACCGGCAACTTTAAAATCCATATCTCCTAAGTGGTCTTCATCTCCTAAAATATCTGATAAAACTGAAAATTCAGCTTTTTCTTTTATTAGACCCATTGCTATTCCTGCAACTGGTTTTTCTATAGGTACAGCAGCATCCATAAGCGCCAAAGATGCTCCACAAACTGTAGCCATTGATGAAGATCCGTTTGACTCCGTAATTTCTGAAACAATTCTTAAAGTGTAAGGAAATTTTTCCTTGTCAGGTAATGATGATTTCAAAGCTCTCCACGCTAACTTTCCATGTCCAACTTCTCTTCTACCTGTACCAATTCTGCCTGTTTCACCAACCGAAAATGGAGGAAAATTGTAATGTAACATAAATCTTACTCTTTTTTGTCCTTCCAGACTTTCAATTCGTTGTTCATCTTCTGTCGTTCCCAATGTTATAGTGACTAATGCTTGGGTTTCACCTCTTGTAAATAAAGCAGAACCATGAGTTCTGGGTAAAACTCCAACTTCACACTTGATAGGTCTTACATCTGATAAACCTCTTCCGTCAATTCTTTTTTTACTTTTAAGTATTTTTGTTCTTACTATATCTTTTTCTAAATTTTTTAATTGTAAGGATACTTCAAGTTCAGAATAAGTTTCATCTCCTTCAAACATAGATTTACATTTTTCAGTTGCTAAATTAACTAATTCTGATCTTTTCTTTTTATCCTTTTCAGAGAATGCTTTTTCTAAATCTTTTGTTAGTTCTTTTGAAATTTTTGCTTTTAATTTGGTATAATCTTTTTCTTCCATCTTCCATGTTTCTTTTGAACATTTTTTGGCAAGAGTTTCTATAGCTTTCACTACAGGAACGAACTTTTCGTGTCCGAATTTAACTGCATCTAACATCTGTTTTTCTGTTAGATCTGAAGCTTCTGATTCAACCATTAATACAGCATCTTTTGTACCAGCAACAACTAAATCTAATTTGGAATTTTCTAACTGCTTTTTAGATGGATTTAAAACATAATTATTGTCTATATAACCTACTCTAGAAGCGGCAATAGGTCCTTGAAAAGGTAAACCTGAAATTGCTAAAGCGGCAGACGATGCAATAATTGATAATATGTCTGCTTCGTTTTCATTATCATATGAAAGTACTGTCGGCAAAATTTGTACCTCATTTCTAAAACTTTCTGGAAATAATGGACGGATAGGTCTATCAATTAATCTTGAAATTAAAGTTTCAGATTCAGTTGGTCTTGCCTCTCTTTTAAAATAACCCCCTGGTATTTTGCCAGCTGCATAGTATTTTTCTTGATAATTTACTTGCAGTGGAAAATAATCAGTCTCTGGATTAACTTTTTTTGCACCAACTACCGTCGA
>JAESSC010000112.1 GCA_016764285.1 Pelagibacteraceae bacterium | reverse complement strand
TGTACTACTTGGGTAGTAGCAATAGTGTCAACTATCATCGGTTTTCTGGTTTCTGATTATTTAAATAAAGATATGATGATTGGGCTAGCTATTGTTAATCCAGTTTATTTTGCCTGCATGATGGTTGGAGCTATGAAAAGCTTGCAAATAAACTTGTCAATAATTCTAGGTGCAATCCTTGGTCCTTTGTTTTTTTTCGTCTCCCCGGAGTGGTCGATTTTATATGGTGGAGTTTTAGCTGGCACCTTAGCTTATTTTGTTGGAGAATTTAAATGAGCGAAATGTCTAGTAATATTATTTTGGTTATTTTAGTTACTTCATTTGCAACTTATTTGTCTAGATTTTTAGGAGTAGTTAGTTCAGAAAAAATAGATGCAAAATCAAAAATTTTTAGATGGTTTAATTGTATTGCTTATTCAATATTAGCTGCACTTATTGCCAGAATTGTTATTTTCCCCGCTGGAGTTTTAGAAGAGGCTGATTTATGGCTTAGATTAATTGTCATCATAATAAGCATAATTATATTTATCATAAGCAAAAAAAATCTAGTTTACCCCACCGTTTTATCAGCTATACTTTTAACATTATTAAATAATTATTTATGAAAAAACTTATAATAGTTTTAGTTAAAGCTTTTCCACTTTTAAACTATAATGCTCCCACTTTTAAATAAATGGATACAATACTAATTTGGATATTAGCTTTAGTAGGTTTGGGATTATTTGTTTATTTTGTTCCATACAAAAACATTAAGATTGTACATAAGAAACTTGATACAATAATAGAGCTCCTAAACAAGAAAGATAATAATAAATAAAAAAACTAAGGTTAGTTTACATGGTTAAAGAGACCATAAGAGAAATTCAGCTAAAAGACAAAAACCAGTGGGAAAAACTTTATAAAGGATATGCTGATTTCTATAAGGTGGAAATGAATGATAAAATCCTACAAACGGTATGGAGTTGGCTACATGATAAAAATCATGAAGTTAATGGGATTGTTTACGAAGTTGACAGCAAAGTAGTTGGACTTGCTCACTATAGAAGAATGCCCAGGCCCTTAAAAGGTCAAGATATGGGATTTCTTGATGATTTGTTTGTTACACCAGAATATAGAGGTCGAAAAATTGGTGAAAAGTTAATCAATAGAATAAAAGAAATATCCAAGTCGAAAGGCTGGAATTTAGTGAGATGGATTACGCGAGATGATAATACTAGAGCTAAATCTTTATATGATAGAGTTGCTGAAAAAACCAATTGGGATGTGTACGAATTAAAATAAAAAAATTATATACTTAAATTATGCTCTTCAGACAATTTTTCGACACAACCTCTTCAACTTATACTTACCTTATTGCAAATAAAAAAGGTGCGGAAGCCTGTATCATTGATCCTGTTTTGGAACATATTGAAAATTATTTAAAAGCTATAAAAGATTTGGACCTGAAATTGGTAAAAGTTATAGATACCCATGTTCACGCTGATCATGTTTCTGGGATTTCGAAGCTTAGAGATAAAACACAGTGTATTGCCTGCATGGGAAAATCACAAAATGCATCAGAGATTGTATCTATGGAAGTAAGCGATAATGAAAAATTCAAAGTAGGTGATCTTGAATTACGTGCTTTGTTTACTCCTGGCCATACAGATGATTCCTACTGTTTTTTATTGAATAACAAAATATTCACTGGCGATACCCTTTTAATCGGAGGTACTGGTAGAACTGACTTTCAAAATGGTAACGCAGAAGATCAATATAATTCGTTATTTAATGTTGTCTTGAAACTTGATGATAGTGTGTTGGTCTATCCCGCCCACGATTATAAAGGTGAAACGGTGACTACTATTGGCTTTGAAAGAAAAACTAATCCAAGATTACAAGTAAAATCCAAACAGGAATACGTGGATTTAATGAGTTCTCTTAATTTACCGAATCCAAAATTAATGGATATTGTGGTACCTAAAAATAGAAAACATGGTGTTCCGTTAGAAATTCAAATGCAATTCAATGGAATCAATGTTCAACAACTAAAAACCATGATGAATCAAAAAAAAGTCAAGCTAATCGATGTCAGGGAGGATTTTGAAATTCAAAGGGACGGATTGATAGAAAAGTCTATTCAGGTTCCCTACACACAAATTGAAAATTTTTTTCAAAATATTGAATTATCTCAATCAACAGATCAATTTGTATTGTATTGTCATTCTGGGCAAAGAACCTATCTTGCTTTACAAAAATTAAAAAATAGCAATATTTACCATCTAGCGGGTGGGATACTAAATTGGATTGAAGCAGGAGAAAGTGTACGGCGAACATAAATACTAATAGCAGATTATAATTTTACTTAGTTAATTTAAAAGATTAAAAATTTTTTTCGTTTGCCTTCTTTACAAGCTTTGCTTTCAGGATCCTCTAAACAAGCTTTTTTCCGTTCTGCTTTAAGTCTTTTCTTTTCAGCCTTTTTTGCTGCCACTTCAGCTCTTTTTGCTGCTGCTTTCTCTGCCTTATTTCTTTTTTGTTCTTCTAAACTAGCTTGTTTTTCTAGTTCTCTCTCTTTTTTTTCTTTTATCGATGTAGCAGAGCTTCTTATTTTTATTTTTGTTAATACTCTTTTTAAGCTGCCACCAGCTGATCTACATTCTTTGCTTTGAGGATCTTCCTCACAAGCTCTTTCTATCTCTACTTCCTCGTCTAATTTCCTTTCTCTTTCAGCTTTCTTCGCTGCTTTCAGTTCTTCTTTCTCCAGTTCTTCTAAATCTCTCCTTTCAGCAGCTGTAAGTTTTTGTTTCTTTTCTAGAATTTTTTTAACTTTCTTCGTTGCTTTCAGTTCTTCTTTTTCCAATTCTTCTAAATCCCTCCTTTCAACAGCTGTAAGTTTTTTTTTCTTTTTTTTAGATATATCTGAATCAGGATTTAATAAAATTGATTTTGCCTTTGAAAACTCTTCTTCAGTTATAACACCTTCTTTATAGAGGTTGATTAGTTTAGTTAATTCTTCTGTAATAACTATTGTTTCTCCTTCTTGTGCTGCGTATGTTGTTCCACTGAAAGCGATTGTTGCCAATGCTATAAAAGATAATGTCAGCAGTAATTTTTTAATCATTATTTATCTCCATTTTAATTTTTTTTGAATATATTAAGTTTTTTAAGTGTTCCTAAAACTGTTGATGGGCATTTTACTTCAGGATTATCTTTGCAAGTTTGTCTTGCCAACTCTTCTTCCTCTGCTTGTCTCTTTCTTTCTTCACTTTTCCTTTCTCTTTTGCTTTCTTTTTCAGATTCTTTCGCTGCTTTCAGTTCTTCTTTCTCCAGTTTTTCTAAATTTCTCCTTTCAACTGCTGTAAGTTTTTTTTTCTTTTTTTTAGATATATCTGAATCAGGATTTAATAAAATTGATTTTGCCTTTGAAAACTCTTCTTCAGTTA
>JAESSC010000122.1 GCA_016764285.1 Pelagibacteraceae bacterium | reverse complement strand
TATGATCGAATAGTAAATAAAGGGAAGTCTAAAAAACTAGCATTAATAGCAGTGTGTAATAAGTTATTAAAACAAGCTTTCGGAGTAGCTAAATCAGGTTTGGTCTATGATAGAAACTATAAAAGTGTATTGAATTAGAAGATTGTATGAGATGAATAAAAAAGAGCTAAAAATATTTGTTTTTCAGCTCAGTTCATTGTTGGCACACGTTTTTAATAAAACTACCTAAATTATCTAAGTTTCAAAAGAAACTCTTTTTTTATTACCCAATAAATTATGGGCATTATTATAAGTTGAATTCCAATAATAGTTAAAAATGGAATAAATGGAATAATCAAATTATCTGAACCAGTTAATTGATTGTCCACACTGAATTCATTCACACAGTATATGATTATTCCACCACCAACACCATACATGAGTATGCTTTTTAGATAAAAGAAGGGGAATGTTTTTATGCCTCTGTTCTTGTCAATATGAATTAGCATCACTGGTGTCAAGTCACTACGAAAGTTATCCTCAATTCGTACTCTGTATAGTCTATTGTTTAGTCTTTTTATTTGAAGTTTATTGCCGTTTTTTAAGCTAAACTTAATAGTGTTGCTAATTCCTGTTTTTTGCAACGTTTTTATTAATTTCTCATTCATTCAATGTGTGCCAACTAGGATATAAACACTATTGTGTTTATATCTATTATATGACCAAGATAGTAAAATACTTAATAAATATAGTAGTGTACCGTAAATATTAGTGTTTATTACGATGTAAATATTTATAGTCGTTTGTAATCGCATAAAGTCATGCTACAAACATTATTAATTTAAAACAAATTTAGCCAAACAAAAAGAATAGAGATACGATTATTTCAAACTTTATTTTTTTTCTTAATCCAATAATCACGATCGTTATAACTCATAGGATTAAAGGTACAATAAATGTTTATATTTACTTATACTTGAAGTATAAAGCATAATAGTATGTGTCAGAGCTACTCAGAAAAACACTCGCTGGAACGGATGTTTTTTTTATTTAAAGAAAGTAATTATTACAAATAGGAATATTTTTTTTATAAAACCCTGTTAAATAAAGAATGTACAAGTGTTGTAACTGTTAAATAACATTTTTATTATGATTCTAAACAGCTGTTAAATACAATTCATTTTACTATTTTTGCCGAAAATTAAAACACATTACATGTTATCAGTTTCAAACTTATCGGTACAATTTGGTAAAAGAATCCTATTTGACGACGTAAATACTGCGTTCACTCAAGGGAATTGTTATGGGATTATTGGTGCCAATGGTGCAGGTAAATCTACATTTTTAAAAATAATGGCTGGTATTCAAGAACCGACTTCAGGACATGTACATCTTGAGCCAGGTAAAAGAATGTCTGTTTTGTCTCAAGATCATTATGCTTATGATGAGTTTACGGTTTTAGAAACGGCTTTAATGGGAAATACAGAGTTGTATGCCATTAAAAAAGAATTAGACAAACTATATGAAGATTATACTGATGAAAATGCAGAAAAAATAGGAGAGTTACAAGTAACTTTTGAAGAAATGGACGGATGGAATGCTGATGCTAATGCTGCAGCAATGTTATCAAACTTAGGGATTAAGGAAGGGATGCATTATACCCTAATGTCTGAATTAGATGGTAAACAAAAAGTACGTGTCTTATTAGCAAAAGCATTATTCGGAAATCCCGATGTGCTTATTATGGATGAACCTACCAATGATTTAGATTTTGAAACGATATCTTGGTTAGAAACATTTTTAGCAAACTTTGAAAATACTGTAATAGTTGTATCGCATGACCGTCACTTTTTAGATTCGGTATGTACGCATATTTCTGATATTGATTTTAATAAAATAACTCACTTTTCAGGAAATTATACCTTCTGGTATGAGTCAAGTCAATTAGCGGCAAGACAACGTTCTCAGCAAAACAAGAAATCATCAGAAAAAGCAAAAGAATTGCAAGATTTTATTGCTCGTTTTAGTGCAAATGCATCAAAAGCAAAGCAGACTACATCTCGTAAAAAGATGTTAGAGAAATTGAAGATTGAAGATATAAGACCTTCAAGCAGACGTTATCCTGCAATTATTTTTGATAGAGATAGAGAAGCTGGAGATCAGATTTTAAATATAGAAAACTTAAGCGCTTCTAATGAAGAAGGGGAGTTGTTCAATAAAGTATATATAAACCTTAACAAAGGTGATAAAGTTGCTGTCATTTCTAAAAATTCAAAAGCTACTACGGCATTTTTTCAAATATTAACTGAGAATATCAAAGCAGATAGTGGAGAATATAAATGGGGAGTAACAACAACTCAATCTTATTTGCCATCAGATAATTCTAAATTCTTTGATAATGAACTAACTTTAGTTGACTGGATGCGACAATGGGCACAAACTGAAGAAGAAAAAGAAGAAGTTAATTTACGTGGTTTCTTAGGTAAAATGATTTTTAGTGGAGAAGAAGCTTTAAAAACATCTAAAGTGCTTTCAGGAGGAGAGAAGGTACGTTGTATGTTGAGTAGAATGATGATGACAAGGGCAAATGTGCTATTAATTGATGAGCCAACCAATCACTTAGACTTGGAGAGCATTACAGCGTTTAATAATTCATTGAAAAACTTTAAAGGAACAATTGTGTTTACAACACATGATCATGAGTTTTGTCAAACAGTAGCAAACAGAATTATAGAAATTACACCAAAAGGAGTTATTGATAAGTATTCAACTTTTGATGAGTATATGAATGATCCTAAAATTAAAGAATTACGTGACAAAATGTACGTGTAATTTTTTTTTTAAATTACACGTACATTCGTTTCCCTGAACTTGTTTCAGGGTCTTATTAGAAGTTTATTGGTTTTAAGTTATAAGATACTGAAACAAGTTCAGCATGACTTGAAAATAATTTTTTTTGATACAAAACGGATAATCGATTCGTTATTTATTAAGGTAAAAAGGAGCTGTAATACAGCTCCTTTTTATGTTTTACTAAGCATTCATTTCTTTAAATATTTTCCAAACGCGATATTTTAGTATCGTAACTGCGCAAAGCATTCCGGATAACATTGCCCCGGCAACTCCCACTAAAGTAATATCCTGTCCAACTAAACGCAAACCTTTAATTTTAGTTTCAGGTTTTAGAAAGGATAAATTGAATCTTTCAGGCGTATGTGCTAAGCCATAAATTTCTCCTGATTGATAATTAGAAAAATGTTTTGTGGATAGCGGAGTAGAAACCTCGGTAACAACCACATGTCCTTTTATTTGTGGAAATAGTTTGTACAGTTTTTCAAGCATTTGTTGTTCAAAAGCAAATTTAATTTTCTTGTATGCCTCTTCACGTTTCATCCATGGTTGATTTTCGTATTCAGAAAACCATTTGTATTTGCCTACAGTTAGTGCTTGTAATGTTGCTGTGTTAGGATGATTTGTGTTCCATAGTGGATCTTTTGCCGATGGGAATGAAATATAGGCAAACCTTTCTGTAGCTTCTGCTATAGTATTGGGGTTGTAATTTGCATTAATATTATGATCAGTATAACTCCAAATATTGTGTTTAGGCAGTTTTAGTGACTCACTAGATTTATCTAACCCGACATACAAGCACATATGTCCGCTAGATGGTTTTATGTTTTTAAAGTCAACGTCACATTTTTGCTTGTCTGTTTTAGTTAGTAAATGGTCAAAAGTATTACTTACTCCAACATTACTAATAACACTAGTACACGGAATAAAATCATCTCCTACTTTGATGCCTTTTACTTTGTTTTTATCTGTGATTATTTCGGTAACGTTGGCATTAACATATAGTTCGCCTCCGTTGTTAATTAGAGTTTCTACAGCCTTACCACAAATTTGATCGGAACCTCCTTTTGGATAATAACCTCCATTCATAAAATGATTAATAACCATTGCGTGCATCGCAAAACTACTATCACTAGGAGATAATCCATAATTACCACATTGACCACATAAAACAGCTATTAGTTCTTTGTTTGTAGTGATCTCTTGGAGAACTTCGATAGTGGTTTTCTTGGCGTATTTATGAAATCGTTTCTTAAATATCCACCCGATTGATTTACTTAAAAAAGGTTCAAAAGATTTTTCTAAAAAGAAAGCGCCACCACGGCTGTTTACTTTTTCAATTAAATCCAAATAGGTGTTTATGGCTTCTACTTCATTAGGAAAATAATTGATTAATTGTTTTTTAAACTGTTCCTTACCTGCTTTAAATTGGTAAATCTTATTCCCAATATGAATTTCGTCATAAACCTCTCCAATAGGCTCCCAGTCTAATTGTTTGTTGGTGATTAGGTCAAACAGTTTTCTAAGTTGGTTTCCTTTTTCAACATTCCCTACATAATGAACTCCAACATCCCATTGAAATCCTTTTTTTCTTTTGAAGCAATGTGTGAACCCTCCTGGAGTGTAATGTCGTTCCAAAACGATTACTTTTTTTCCTGATTTAGCTAGCCAAATAGCAGCCGTAAGTCCACCAATACCTGATCCTATAATAACATGATCAACATCTGAAAAATCTATATCAGAAGTGTATTTTGAATATTTAATTTTGCTCATTAAGGAAGTTCAATAATTGGTATTAAAAGCTAAAAGTATATAAAATAAAAAAACCGAGTGATTAAACCCGGTTTTATTTTAATGTATTTAAAGTAGAATTATAGTTTTATAAATTTTAATGCTCCACTGTAATCTTTTAATTTTAAGATATAAGCGCCGTTTGAGATGTTAGAAACATCAATTAGATTGTTGTTAGGGCTTATTTTTGATTCCATTACTTTTTGACCAATCAAGTTAAATACTTCCACAGTATATTCCTTCTTTATATTTTTAATAGTAATAGAGCTTGTTGCTGGGTTAGGAAAAATAGAGATATCTTCTATGTCAAATTCAGAGATATCTAAAGCAGCGCAATCTAAAGCAGGCATAGTATATCCTCTAGCAGTAAAACGAGCAGTCATGGCATCAACGTCAGCACATGTCATTCCAAACCTATTCGCAATGACCATATCCATAGCAGCTTGTCTAACAGCTATTGCAGCATCTTGTTGGCCAGTTGAGCCGTTAGTCATCCCAAGCCCCTCTAAAAATGCGGCATCAGTTTTTTGACGTCCAATAATATCATAAATTTCCATTAAAACAGTAGACCACATTTGGCCATCAGTGTGCGGCCCACCGCCAACTAAATCATCAGGGTATAAAGCAGTAACATCAGATCTTCTTCCGTTCCATGTATCATTGCCATCCCATTTAAATACTTTGTTATACATGTCAGAGCCTTGTGCGCCTTGAGTCCAACTGTTAACACTTCTACTATAGGATTGTGCCCAATAATCACCAGAGCCTTCACTTAATCCATTTGTTTGTGATAAGTTTCCGTTAGTAACCCAATCATGCAAACCATGACCTAATTCATGTAAAATAACATCTGCACACTCTGCATCGTCAATCCCACCTTCACCAAAATTTAAAGATCCACCACCATAGGTAGATTGATCTGCTCCATTGTGAGCATGCGCATCAAAACGAACTACACCACCATTATAAAGTGATACTAAAGTAATCCCTAAAGTTTCATTTATATAACGTAAGTTGTTATCTAGGTGATAATAAACATTTGCAGGCTCAAAACCAGATTGGTCTCTTGTAAAGAAAAAATCACTTGATGCTTGAGTAAATAATCCTGTATTGGGGTTTTGTAACGATGCAATTTCGGCATATTGGCCTTTTAGTTTGTATAATCCTCCTGAGAATTCAATGTCAGGAAGGTTTACTTGTGTTCTTGCTGCATCAAATGAAGCATTTGTAGCGTCATTATTATCTAAATAAGGGGCAACGTATGCACTACTAGCTGCAGATAAAGGCTCAGGAATAAATACCATAGCTCTTCCCGTAGCCATTATTGAAACAGCTTTACTTTCTGAAGATGTTTGCTTCTTTTTCTTATCTTTCTCTTCTTCATGGTGTTCGTAATAAAAAGCAACATCTTTTGTACTTATAATATTAGCAGTATGAGCATCAATAATTGTTTCCCAATAACCGTTTAAACTTTCAGATTGTGTTTTTATACTGTATACTAGTTTTGTTTGATCTTCAATTGGATAAACATATAGTTTCTGTTCCTTTTGAGTTACAGTTCCATTAATTCCAAGATTATTAGTTGCAATACTAAACGCTTCGTTTGTAGTTATATTTGGAGTTGTATTAATGCTTTCCGCGTTTTTCTTATAAGTGCTAGCGGTATAGCTCACATCTCCAATAGTATTGATATGGATTGTTAGTTCAGCATTGTATACTTGAACATCATTAATCATTTGGTAATAACGTAAGGTTTCACCAGATGGTCCTTTTCTGCTAAATAGCATTTTAAAATCATGATTTGGCTGGATTTCAAGAATTCCTGTGTTTCGTTTAATCCAGTTTTCTGCAATTTTTTCATTCGCACTTTGTGCTAAAATAAGTTGGGTAAAGCAAAACGCTCCAATGAATAAATAAAGTAGTTTTTGGTTCATTATTATTGGTTTTATGGTTAAAGTGTATGAATGTACGGGTTAAAATCAGAAAACCCATGTTTTTGTGGTAAAAACATGGGTTTTTGATTATTATAGTTGAAATATTCTTAAAGAGATCCAGTCATTTTTGCAGGTACAACCCACTGATCGTATTCTTCTTCGGTAACATATCCTAAACGAACAGCTTCATGGCGTAAGGTAGTTCCATTTTCATGTGCAGTATTCGCAATTTCTGCAGCTTTATAGTATCCTATTTTAGTATTTAAAGCGGTAACTAGCATTAATGAGTTGTTTAATAACTCTTTAATTCGGGTATGATTAGGTTCGATACCTTGAGCGCAGTTCACATCAAATGATGCACATGCATCACCAATTAATTGAGCCGATTGCAATAAGTTTGCAGCCATCATTGGTTTAAATACATTTAATTCATAATGTCCTTGAGTTCCTCCAATAGTAACTGCAACATCATTACCCATTACTTGAGCGCAAACCATTGTGATAGCTTCTGCCTGGGTAGGGTTTACTTTTCCGGGCATGATTGAACTTCCTGGTTCATTTGCGGGGATGATGATTTCTCCAATACCAGAACGTGGTCCAGAAGCCATCATTCTAATGTCATTTGCTATTTTGTTTAAAGAAACAGCTAATTGCTTTAATGCTCCATGAGTTCCAACAATTGCATCATGTGCTGCTAATGCTTCAAACTTATTTTCAGCAGTAACAAATGGCAATCCAGTAAATTGAGCAATATATTTTGCAACTAATACATCGTATCCTTTTGGAGTATTTAATCCAGTACCAACAGCTGTTCCTCCTAAAGCTAATTCACTTAAGTGATCAAGCGTGTATCTTAAAGCTTTTAATCCGTGGTTTAACTGTGATACGTAACCAGAAAATTCTTGCCCTAATGTTAATGGTGTAGCATCCATTAAATGTGTACGACCAATTTTAACAACATCTTTGAATGCTTCCGATTTAGCTTGTAGTGTATCTCTTAATTGTTCAACTCCTGGAATAGTAACTTCTGCAATTTTTTTATAAGCTGCAATGTGCATTCCGGTAGGGAAGGTGTCGTTTGATGATTGTGATTTGTTTACATCGTCATTTGGAGAAATTACTTTTTCTCCTTCACCAATAACTTTACCAGCTAATTGTTGTGCTCTATGGGATATAACTTCGTTACAGTTCATGTTTGACTGTGTTCCAGAACCTGTTTGCCAAATAACTAAAGGGAATTGATCATCGTGCATACCTGTTAAAATTTCGTCACAAGCAGCTGCAATTAAATCTCTTTTTTCAGAAGATAATACACCTAAGTCACAATTTGTATATGCAGCAGCTTTTTTTAAGTAAGCAAAACCATGCACAATTTCAATAGGCATTGAAGCAGAAGCTCCAATTTTAAAGTTGTTTCTTGAACGTTCTGTTTGTGCGCCCCATAATTTATCAGCAGGTACTTTTACTTCTCCTATTGTATCTTTTTCAATTCTATATTCCATAGCTATAGTTTGTTGTTGTTGTTGTTGTTGTTGTTGTTGTTGTTGTTGTTGTTGTTGTTGTTGTTGTTGTTGTTGTTGTTGTTGTTGTTGTTGTTGTTGTTGTTGTTGTTGTT
>JAESSC010000121.1 GCA_016764285.1 Pelagibacteraceae bacterium | reverse complement strand
TTAACATTAAAGAGGAACTATATAACAAAATAATTTCTTTAAATAAATAAAAAAACTATGTTAAATTGAGATAAATAGTAAAGAGCAATCTAAAATCAATTTGACACAGCTGACATAATAAATCCTTGAATATCCTAGAGTCTTATGTTTAAATAAATTTGAGTGAAACTTGGCTGTTAACGCCGAGAATGTTGTTTAAGTTTAAAAAGAAAGAAATAATTGCGGGAGTAGCTCAGTGGTAGAGCGAAACGTTGCCAACGTTTAGGCCGAGGGTTCAATTCCCTTCTCCCGCTCCAATAATTGTAATGACTGATTTACATCAAAAAAATTGTATTCCTTGTCGTGGAGGGATGCCTCCATTCGATATTTCTGAAATACATAAGTATTTAAAAAAAGTAGATGGATGGGATGTGAAAAAAAACAAAGATGAAATTTATTTTCTTGAAAAGAATTTTAAATTTAAAAATTTTTCTGAAAGTCAAAAATTTGTAAATATGGTAGGAAATATTGCAGAAACAGAAGGGCATCACCCTGATATAATTTTTGGATGGGGTTATGCAACAATCCAGATTTTTACACATAAAATTAAAGGACTTGTAGAAAGTGATTTTATTTTAGCTGCAAAAATTAATAAAATTTAATTTTAATGTTTAAAATGACGAATTTCAGTAAATACCATTGCTATTCCAGCTTTATTTGCGGTTTCAATTATTTTTGCGTCGTTTATTGAACCGCCGGGTTGAATTATAGCTTTTACTCCTACTCTTATTAATTCTTCAATTCCATCAGGAAAAGAGAAAAAAGCATCTGAGGCTGCAACAGAATTTATTATTTTTTCTGGTAAAAAATTTAATGCTTTGTTGGATGCGATTTTACAACTATCCAATCTACTTGGTTGTCCAGATCCAATTCCTATGGTTGATTTATTATTTACTAAAACAATAGCATTAGATTTTACAAATTTACAAATATTAAATGCGAACTTTAAACTATTAAGTTGATTTAGTGATGGTTTTTTTTTTGTAACTATTCTCAATTTTTTGTTGAGAAGTATACTATTCGAATCTTGTACTAAAAAAGAATTTCCTAAAAAAAGATAATGCTTCTTACTAGTTAAATTGAATTTACTACAATCAATTAATCTTATATTTTTTCTTTTTTTTAAAATTTTTAAAGCATCTTTTTTAAAACCTCTAGACACGATTACGTCAAAAAAACTTTTATTTAACTCGAGGGCTAATTTTCTTGATATAGTAGAGTTGATTGCAACTACACCTCCAAAAGCACTTACAGGATCACAAATTAGTGCATTTTTGAAAGATCTAATTTGATCCTTTTCTGTCGAAATCCCACATGGATTAGCGTGTTTTATTATAACGATTCCTTCATTTTTCTTTAAAGATTCTAAAATAGATAAAGCAGAATAAATATCGTTGTAATTATTATAGCTAAGATCTTTGCCATGAAGTTTTTCTAGACCTAAATTATCTGTTGTTTCGTACAAACTTCCTTGTTGGTGTGGATTTTCTCCATAACGAAGATTTTCTAACAGTTTGCCATGCACAGTTTTTTTCTCAGGAAATTTTATACTCAGTTGATTATTAAACCAATTTGATACAACTGAATCATAATATGCTGTTAAACCAAATGCTTTTGCTGACATGAATTTTCTAAATTTGATTGAAGTTGAACCCTTATTAATTTTAAGTTCTTTTGCAAGCTGAGAGTAATCAGCAATATTGGAAATTACAGTAACGTCATTAAAGTTTTTTGCAGCAGCCCTTATCAAAGCAGATCCACCAATATCTATATATTCAATCAATTTTTGAAATTTTATTTTTTCTTTAAGTTGTTTTTCAAATGGATAAAGATCAACAATTACTAAATCTATATCGAGAAAGTTTTGTTTTTCTAGATCTTTTTTATGTTTTTTATTTTTTCTTATATTAAGAATTCCTGCGTGAATTTTTGGATGTAACGTTTTTAACCTACCATCAAGCATTTCAGGAAATCCAGTGTAATTTGATACATCAATACAATTATATTTCATACTCATAATTTTTTTAAAGGAACCACCCGAGCTTATAATTTCAATATTAAATTTTTTTAAAGTAGGTAATATAAGTTTAAGATTTGATTTATCTGAAACTGAAATAATCGCTCTTTTAATTCTTTTTAAATTCATATTTAACTTACCCTTTTAATTTCCCATTTTATTGAAATTATTTCCTCACTTATATTTCCAGAAATAGAAACTGACTCATTATTTATGATTTTATTTTTATTGCCAAGGAAAATATTTTTTTCAATTTCAAAATCATTTGTTTTACTTTGCAACAACCAACCTTCTCCATTTGGCAAACTAATTAATATTGAGTTTCCGGCTTTCGTTTTAACAATTCTAGTATTTGGATAGATATGAAATCTTACGAAATAAATTAATGAATTTGAATAGTTTTTAGTTTTTTTTAATTCATCTTGTCCAAAAATTTTATCTTCTTTTTTTAAAATTTTAATTAATCTTGTGTGAATATAACCAAATTTTTTTTCATATCCATTATGTGACGCAGCTATAGAATAACAATCTTTATCTTCAGTGTAGTTTTTATTAATAACCTTGTGTTTTTGTACTAATGAGTTTCCATACACTTTATTTATAGATTTATTTTTTTGAAAAATACAGGATGATGTATCATTTATATATAAAGTAGAATGAGCTGCTGTTGAGCGACTTAATGACGATAGTCTTGGTGATAAATATTTTCCATATCCAGAATTGCATATTACTTTTTGTTTGTTTGAAGTAAGTTCAAATGCTAAACAACCTGCTTGATAATATTTTGCAAAGTTATTAGGTGGAGGATTTCCACAATCAATAAAAAATTCTAATTTCTTTTTTTTAATTTTAATTAAATCTGCAATTTCGTGTTTTTTGTCAATGAATTTATATTTTAAAGTTTTTAAAAATATGTCGTAATCTTTATGATTAATTTCTGTAGCGCCATTGAACAAAGGAAATTGTTTATTTGAACAAGATAACAATGCATAACAATTACCACATTTACGTATAATTTCGTTTAAAAAATCTGGTATAGGTTTTTGTGCCTCCTTGAACCATTCTCTAATTAAAATTAAGTATTTTATGCAAATAAAAACCTCTTCAGGATTTCTTGACTTTGGAAAACCAGCTTCATCAAAATAATTTTTTATAACTTTTTCTAATTCCTTAATTCCTGTTTTATAATTTAAGTCATTTTCTTTAAATATCATTCCAGATAATATTATTGCAGCACAACAAATAATTTTGCTTGGTCCATAAAATAAACCGTTTAAATTTTTTAAAAGAAAATTTGATTGTTTAATTAGACTTAAAAAAAATTTTTCCTTATATACACTATCTGAACCCTCTAGAGTTATGTCTGTATTAGATGACCAGGCAATAATTCTTCTTGCGGTAATTTCCATTTCCCATGTATCGGGGTCATAATTAAAAAAATTATTAATCCAACTTTTAATAATATCTTTTGTAATATTTTTGCTATTCTTTCTATCTAATTTTGTTAACCACAAAAAACCATGTAAATTTTCAAATTTTTGTCTATCCTTAATACTTGTTTGCCACAATAATTCAGGTAACGTGTTTGTAATTTTGTAAAAATTGCTGCCAATTGTTGTTAATGAAGCACTTAAGTACGGACTGGGACTATAAAAAATTCTTGTAGGAATAAATGTGATTAATTTTTTATTGTAAAAACTACTTTTAAAGTAATAATTTCTAAAGCTTAAAAAAGATAACTTAAAAATAGAAAAAAAGTATAGTTTGATACTTTTTAGTCTATGCATTTTCTTAACCTATTCTTAACAATTGTATGTTTTTTTTTAAGTTACCCTTATTTTCCTTAAAAATTGTAGTTCCAGAAACTAAAATATTTACTCCCGCTTTTATAGCCTTTTTTGAATTCTCAAAATTTATTCCGCCATCTATTTCAATTTGTATTTTAAGTTTTTTATTATCAATTTGTTTTCTTAGCAGTTTCACTTTATCTAAAGTATTTTCGATAAATTTTTGACCTCCAAAACCCGGATTTACGCTCATTACTAAAATCAAATCAATTAAATTTAAAACAGGCAGGACTTCATCTACAGAAGTTTCTGGATTTAACGATACACCAACCTTTTTATTGTATGATTTAATTTTTTCAATTGAGCTAGTCAGATCGTCGGTTGCTTCTGGATGTATTGTTATAATATCAGCTCCAGCTTCAGCAAAATTTTTTATAAAATTATGAACCGGAGAAATCATTAAATGTACATCAAATGGCAATGATGTATATTTTCTTAATTGATAAATTACTTCAGGTCCAATAGTAATATTTGGAACAAAATGTCCATCCATAACATCTATATGTATTAAATCCGCTCCTGCTTTTTCTAAATCTTTAATTTCGTTTCCCAGTTTACTAAAATCTGCAGATAAAATTGATGGCGATATTTTTATAGAGGACATAAGAAAATTTATATTTTTATATTTGAATTATGTCAAAAAAAAAGAAGGGCGAGAAATCCCGCCCTTCTTGTACAATTCATTATATTTAAATGTTTATGCTCTTGTAGAGTCTCCAATATCTTCTACCAAAGCGCTTACTGCTTTCTTAGGTATAGTCGACATTTCCATTTTGTAAGCCAAAAACCACATCATTCCAACTCCTAGTATCCAGAATAAAATGTGCCAAGCCCAAATAGATGGAATTCCAAAAGTCCACGTACTGATATCATTTGGTGAACCAAAGATATCATTTCCTATAACAGCTCCTGGT
>JAESSC010000120.1 GCA_016764285.1 Pelagibacteraceae bacterium | reverse complement strand
TAACATTTCGAAGTAACGTAACCTATTTCTTTTTTATTATCTATAACAGGCCAATGATCTGGAACAAAGTATCCCGGTGTATATTCTTTAGGAACCACCATGCTGATTGGATCGCCTAATATTTCAATCCCCACTAATTTTCTTTTTATCCCTTCTTGTTTAATTTTTTTTAAAGCTTCTTTCCCTACAAAATCTGTCTTCATTTCAAGATCAACTAGTCTGCCCATTCCAATTTCAAAAGGGTTATCTGTAACTCGCATATCTTGAAAGTATGAAAAAATTCCAGCTTCAACTCTTCTGATTTGTGATGGTCCAGTTGGTGCAATTTTATACTTTTCTCCGGCAGCCATAATTTTTTCATACAAATCAGCCCCACGTTTACCATCACGAAGATAAACCTCATATCCAATTTCTCCGCTCCAACCGGTTCGTGACACGATTACGGGTATTCCATCTAAGTCTGTTTGTTTACACCAGTAATATTTAAGATCGTTAATCCATGATCCGAATAAATCTGTTATTAAACTTCTTGATTTTGGCCCTTGTACTTGTAATGGAGATACATCCGGTTCTCTAAGTTCGATATCGTACTTATCCTGGCCTGCAACGCCCATAGCCCAAAGCAAAAGGTCACTATCAGAAATAGAATACCAAAAATGATCGTCTGCTAATTTTAGTAGGATAGGATCGCTAAGAATTCCACCTTGATAGTTAGTGTTTAAAACATATTTACATTGATTAACCTGACAATCTGATAAATTTCTCGGCGTTAATAATTGTGTAAATTTTGCTGCATCTGGTCCTTTAATTTCAACTTGTCGCTCAACAGCTACGTCCCAAAGAGTCACATCATTAACCAAACTCCAAAAATCTTCTTCCGGGGTATTATAATAAACCGGAAAGTACATGTGATTATATGTAGTGTATTCTTTACAGCCCCACTTTAAAGTGGACTCAAAGTATGGTGACTTTCTAATTCTAGTTCCAAATCCCAGATAAGGCTTTGGTGGTGCATTAGTTTTTTTTGCCATGAATCTCCAGAAGAATTTCGGAATATGCTTTATTTTATTTTCATTGTCTAGATTAAAACGTTTAGGCTTTTAATTTTTGATTGTCTTGATCATAAACAGCCGAATCAAGAATCTTTGCTTTTCTTCTTTGACCTTGAATTGCAATTTCTAATTCGCTGCCTGCATTCATTAAGTCAGATTTAACATACCCAAATGCAAGACTTTTTTTAACTCTAAATCCATAGCTTCCGGAAGTAGTCACTCCGACTATTTTATTTTTATGGTAAATCGGTTCATTACCCATGGCATCGGCATTATCAGCATCAACATCTAAATAAACTAACTTAATATCAACTCCTGATTGAACTTTTTCCTGTAAAGCTTTGGCCCCAAAAAAATTATTTTTTTTCTTCAAATTAAAAAAACGATCCATGCCAGCCTCGACTAAACTAATTTCACCCGTTAATTCACTACCCCATCCTCTATATGCCTTTTCCATTCTCATAGAATTCACTGCATAAGTTCCAAAATTGACTATATTTTCTTTTTTGCCAACTTCGTAAATAGCATCATATAAAGACACCATTTGATCCATTGGATGATGCAGTTCCCAACCTAATTCACCCACATAATTTACTCGAAGCGCACGCACGGGAATTTTATTAATTAAAATTTCCTTACCTTTTAACCAAGGGAAATCATTATTGTTTAAATTTTGAGAAGTTAGCTGAGATAAAACCGTTCTCGATTTTGGTCCCACAAGAATAAGTACTCCATAATCTTGTGTAACATTTTTTATATTTACTTTTTCTCTTTCACTAACATGACGATTAAACCAATCAAAATCCCTAATTTCAGATGCAGTAGAAGATAGTACGTAAAAAAGATTGTTGGGTAAACGAGTTATAGTAAGCTCGCTTTGAATACGACCTTTTGCATTTAACATGTGTGTCAACACAATACTTCCATCTTTTTTAGGTATTCGGTTCGCACACAATCGATTTAAAAATGCTTCACTACCTTCACCGGAAATTTCGCATTTTGTAAAAGTGCTTAGATCCAAAACACCTACACTATTATAAACAGCTTCACATTCTTTTTGAACATAAGGAAAAGCGTTCGATCGTTTATAACTATATTTTTCTTGCATTCCAGTTTCAGCAAACCATTTGGGACGCTCCCAACCAAATGCATCGATGTAAATAGCACCTTGATCTTTTAATTTTTTATAAATCGGTGTTTTTTTGATAGGTCTACCAACATCTAAGCCTTCGTTTGGCAAAGGAGTAACATACATTCTTTTATATTCGTCAATTGATTTAGCTATTGCGTAATCTTTATGTGCCCAACTTAAATATCTTCGAGGATCAAACTCCAACATATTAATATCCGCATCTCCATAAGTCATCCATTGTGCCATATATTTTCCCGCACCTCCTCCTTGAGCAATGCCGACGCTTGCTGCACAAAACATCCAAAAATTTTTTAATCCGGGAGCAGGTCCAGCAAGAAAGTTTCCATCGGGAGTATGCGTAATAGGTCCACAAATCATTTTTTTAATCCCAACATCACGAAATTGGGGTATTCTATCCATGCCCTTTTTTAAATGCTCTTCAAGCCTATCTAGTTCAGGCTCTAATAATTCCATATTGAATTTCCAGTCCATGCCATCTAAGGCCCAGCATTTTGCATCTTTTTCATAAATTCCAATTAATAAACCTTTGCCTTCTTGACGTAAGTAACATGAGGAGTGTGGATCTCTTACAACAGGCAATTCTTTTTTAAGCTTTTTTATTGCAGGATGTTCTTCTGTAACTAAATATTGGTGGATCATATTAATGCTAGGTATATTTTTAAGCCCAACCATATGTCCAACTTCCGGACAATAACTACCTGCAGCATTAACAACGTGTTCGCAAATAATAATACCTTTTTCTGTTATCAACTCCCATTCTCCAGAAGGACGAGACTTAATATCGATCACTCTATTATGTCGGTATATTTTAGCTCCTCCATTTCTTGCTCCTATTGCCATTGCATTGGTGGTACTAGACGGATCAGTGTGTCCATCTTCAGGAGTATGTAGGGCTCCAATAATACCGTCTGATTTTATAAAGGGATGTATTTTTGGAATTTCTTGAGTTGAAATTATTTTAGCGGGACTTCCCACATTATCCAAAATTCCCTTTACATAATGAAACCATTCAAGATCTTCTTGTTTGTAAGCCAGTCTCAAACTTCCGCAGCCGTGCCATCCTGTAGCTTGCCCTGTTTCTTGTTCTAATTTTTTATAAAGCTCGGTAGAATGATGATGTACTTTCGCCAGATTATAGCTACCAACAAAATGGGGACATTGCCCCGCAGCATGCCAAGTAGATCCGGATGTTAACTCTCCTTTTTCAAGTAAAACTAAATCTTTCCATCCTTCTTTTGCTAAGTGATAGAGCAAACTCACGCCCATAATTCCACCGCCAATAATACCAACCTTTGCATGTGAAACTATTTTTGTTTCTGGCATTTTGTTTCCCTCTACATTTATTATATAATATGAAACGCAGCCTACAAGATTATAAGGTAAAATAATCGTAAAAAATTTTTATATGGAAAAAGTTAAATTTAAACAAATGAAAAACGGCACAAAAGAAGATTATCTTCTTTTAGAAAAACATGAAAAAAAATTTATAGAAGAAACACCGTCACGAATATTAAAATATATGAGTGGGTTAACTTCAACTCTTGAGGGTTATCAAGTATCAAGATTAGAGCATTCTCTTCAACCAGCCACTAGAGCGTTACAAGATAAAGCTAAGGATGAAATGATTGTTGCAACATTATTGCACGATATTGGAGACGAACTAGCTTTTCATAATCATTCTGAATTTGCCGCG
>JAESSC010000111.1 GCA_016764285.1 Pelagibacteraceae bacterium | reverse complement strand
GTCCAACGACTAGAGTGATGCCGAACGATAACCAATTGGGGTACACTGACGCCACAAATCCGATTTTCTAAGGGGATGGATCACTTAAATGACGCCTACGGGTACGCCTCCGATCAGCGCGCAAGCAGCCCGTGAAGTGCGGCGCGACACGGCCTTGCGCCGAGCACGGACTTGTTACGATCATCTTGCCGGCGTCGCCGGGGTAGCGTTGTTCGCCGAAATGTTAAACCGGGGCTGGTTGGAGCAGACCGAAAGCCAAGACTCGCCTCGTGTGTCCTACCGCCTGACACCGTTAGGGCAACAAACCCTTGCCGCTAAGGGTGTAGATCTGACACCTTCCGGTTCGAAACGCCGGTTCGCTTACGGGTGCACCGACTGGACGGAGCGCCGGTTGCACGTGGGAGGCGCACTTGGAGCCGCCGTATTGCGGGCTTTGCAGGCGAGAGACATCGTTCGCCGAACCCCTGGGACGCGTACGGTCGCAGTCCAGGGTGGCATTGCCAAGTGGTTTGGTTCCTAGTAAAGGGTTGGGTGTTGTTTGGTGACCTCTGGTGTCACGAGCGGAACGCCCGCAACATCTACTGATAAATTTGTTTAATTAGCCATGGGGACTGGTCCTTCGAAAGCCTCAGGACGAACGGTGAAGATCGCTGCCCCCGTTTGTAGTGACCCCGATTTCATCGGGGCGAATCCCAACATTTCATGAGCGCCGGTAATTAATAAGGAGACTAAACGAATGAAAGCGGTCCGTATCAACGAATTCGGTAGCCTGGATGTCCTCAAGTGGGAGGAAACTCCCCAACCCACGCCAAGGCCCCACCAAGTCCTCATCAAAGTGGGGTCGGCGGGGGTCAACTACGCCGACATCATGCGCCGGGGCGGCAACTATCCCGGCCCCGACCTGCCCTCCTCCCTAGGATTGGAAGCGGCGGGGACGGTGGTCGAAGTTGGGTCCGCGGTCGACTGGATATCCGTGGGGCAGCAGGTGATGGCTATGGGACCCGGCGGACAAGCCGAATACGTTGCCGTAAACGGGAACCTGGTTTTTCCGTATCCGGAAACTATCGACCCAGTGCATGCCGGGGGAATGCCCATCGTATTTCTAACGTCCTACCATCTGCTGAAAACCCGGGGCCAGATGCAACCCGGTGATACGGTTCTGGTGCAGGCCGGGGCCTCGGGCGTTGGCACCGTGGCGATTCAGTTGGCCAAAGCCTGGGGCGCAAAAGTCATTGCCACCGCCTCCACTCAGGACAAGCTGGACCTGTGCAGTTCTCTGGGAGCAGACGTAACCATCAACTACACCACCCACGACTTCGAAGAAATCGTAGGTGAAGAAACCCACGGCAACGGCGTGGAATTGGTGCTGGAGTGCGTGGGAGGACCGGTCTTGGAGAAGAGCGTACGTTGCGTCGCGGCCTATGGGCGGCTATTATCCTACGGAAATGCCTCTAACACTCCGGCGTCGATAGCTTCGGCGGACTTTACCGGAGCCAACCGAACGGTGATAGGCTTCAGCATGGGCCGCTCTCCTGTGGGAAGTTTGGATCACAAATCGGCGATGGAGGAACTGTTCCCCATGCTCGCCGATGGGAAGGCCAAACTGATCGTGGACCAGGTGTTACCCATGTCCGAGGTGGCCAAAGCCCACCAGCACCTGTCTAGCCGGGGAACCAGAGGCAAAGTTATTCTGACGCCGTAACACATCTATCTACGAACAACCAAAAAAAAACGTTCGTCGTGAGCTTGTCGAACCACCTCTTGAGACAGATATAAAGGAGTCATAAAATGGGAAAAGCATTGGAAGGCATCCGGGTAATCGACATGACCCACGACCAGGCCGGTCCCTCGTGTACCCAAATGTTGGCCTGGCTGGGCGCCGAGGTCATCAAAGTGGAGATGGCCGACGGCAAGGGTGACCGGGCCCGCTGGCTACGCCGGGTCGACGCCGACAAAGACAGCTTTTTCTTCCTGCTGCTCAATAGCAACAAGAAAAGCACCACCCTGGACCTCAGGAACCCCAAGGCCATTGAGCTATTCAAGACCTTGGTCAAAGACGCCGATATTTTGGCCGAGAACCGTGGGCCCGGCGCCATGGACCGGCTGGGGTTGGGTTACGACGACTTGAAGGAGATCAATCCCCGGTTGATCTACGCCTCGGTAAAGGGATTCGGCTCCTTCGGCCCTTACTCTGACTACAAGTGCTTTGAACAGGTGGCCCAGGCCACCAGCGGCGCTCTCAGCGTCACCGGGTGGGCCGACCGGCCGCCATCACCCCTCGGGGCCAACGTGGGAGACTCGGGCACCGGAATGCACACGGTCATCGGCATATTGGCGGCGCTGGTGCAGCGGGGAGTTACCGGCCATGGTCAGATGGTGGAAGTCGCCATGCAGGAAGCGGTGCTGAACTTGACCAGGGTCCGCTTCACCGGCACGCTTAGCGACGGCGCGCCCGAGCCGCGCCAAGAATTCTCCAGCAGCGCTTACACCGGTGGTCTGGGCGGTTTGGTGGCCTGCGCTCCCGGCGGCATGAACGACTACGTTTACATGATGATCCCCGCGGATAATCCCGGCATGTTTACCGCGGCGATGCGGGCCATGGGACGGGAAGACCTGATTGAGAATCCCCGGTATGCCAGCCCCGAGGAAAGGCAGAATAACTCCGAGGAGCTTTCCCAGATCATTCGAGACTGGACAGGCACCCGGGACAAGCGGGAGGTCATGGCGGCCTTCGCCGGCGAGGGAGTCCCCTGCGGCGCGGTATTCGACACCAGCGAAGTCATAAAACAACCCCACCTGATCGAGCGCGGCATGATCTCGGAAGTCGACCATCCCGTCCGGGGCAAGTACCCGGTCATCGGCTGCCCGGTCCGCCTTTCAGACTCCCAAGTAGAAATAAACCGGGCCCCCATGTACAGCGAGCACTCCGACGAGATATTCACCACGCTGGGAGGCCTAACCCAGGCGGAAGTGGACCAGTTAAGGCGGGAGAATGTGATCGTTTAGGGGGTGAGGTAACGGCAAATCAGGAGATGCGGCGGGTTTGACGATATTGGCAATAGTGCCCACACAGCGTGAATTCGAGGCGCTTGTCGGGGTATTTTCGGAAACGGGCGTTGAAACCCTCGAACGAACTATTGGCCGGGTATCCGCACTGGAGTGCTACGGCGGCTCGATCCTAGTTTCGCAAGGTGGGTTAGGGAAAGCTCAGACGGCCCTGGTCACCCAACACATTATCGACCACTGGGAAGGTATAAGTTTGGTGGTTTGCGCCGGGTCGGCAGGGGCTTTGCTCGATGCCCTCGCCGTAGGAGATGTGGTAGTCGCTACCGCTACGATTGAGCATGACTGTTGGCAACCAGCAAAAGTGGGACACTTTGGTTGAGGGGAGATCAGGGGGATGTGGCAGTATTGTCGGACTCCCGGCGCTGCCGGTTGTAGTGTCGTCGCCATTGTAAAGTCTGAGCTTTCACCTCCCTTCTTCTGATCAAGATCCCTTCCCGTCTTCCCCTTAAGACATCATCCGGGGTCACGTTGCTCAGGGCTTTGTGATAGCGACGGTGGTTGTAGTAGTCCACGAAGCCTAAGGTGGCCACCTCCAGATCCCCGGGGACCTCATACGGGACCTGGTTCACGTCCTGCTTGATGCTCTGATGGTACCGCTCCAGTTTCCCATTGGTTTGGGGATGGTAAGGCGCCGCCAGGATATGGCGGATCCCTACCAGGCCCAGGTAATCGCGGAAAGCCCTGGATACGTAGCCCGGTCCATTATCACTCAGCAGTCTGGTCCGGTCCGCCAAGGGCACTTCTGTCATACCAGTAGCGTCAATGGCTAGCTGGACCACCTGGATCAGGGAATCAGATGTCATGTCCAGTTGCAGCTTCCAGGCC
>JAESSC010000110.1 GCA_016764285.1 Pelagibacteraceae bacterium | reverse complement strand
TTTTCGGTTTTGTGCCCGAATAATGAAGGAAATATGATATTGGGAGATTTTAACTAAACGTAAAAAGCAAGAAAGAGCAGAAGGATAAATTAGATAAAACAGGTTTGCAGTAGAGAAAAACTATCTCTAACCGTCTTAAAAGTTCATTGAACATTCATTGCAAACTTCATTGCAGATTTTTACGACAGATAAAAAAAAAGGGCAGTAAACACTGCCCTTTTTGAATTTTGTTTTGAGTAAGAATGATTACATTCCCATTCCACCCATTCCTCCACCCATTCCACCACCCATTCCACCAGGAGGCATAGCTGGACCCGAATCTTTTTCTTCCGGTTTGTCTGCAACCATTGCTTCGGTTATAATTAATAAGCCAGCAATCGATGCAGCATCCTGAAGAGCCGTTCTTACAACTTTAGTTGGATCTATAATTCCTTTTGCGAACATGTCACAGTACTCTTCGTTTTGTGCGTCATATCCTTGATTTGTTTTTTTACCTTCCAAAAGTTTTCCCACAACAACTGATCCATCAATGCCAGCATTAGCAACTATTTGCCTGATTGGTGCTTCTAAAGCTTTTTTGATGATGTCTATTCCAGCTTTCTGATCAGCTCCTTTAAATTTTACCTTGTCTAAATCTTGGGATGCATAAAGTAATGCGCATCCACCTCCAGCAACAACACCTTCTTCTACTGCGGCTCTAGTTGAGTTCAAAGCATCTTCTACTTTGTCTTTTCTTTCTTTAACCGCAACTTCGGTTGCACCACCAACTTTAATTACAGCAACTCCACCGGCTAATTTAGCTAATCTTTCTTGAAGTTTTTCTTTATCGTAATCAGAAGTTGTTTCTTCAGTTTGTTGTCTAATTTGATTACATCTTGCTTCGATGTCAGCTTTTTTGCCTGATCCACCGATAATGGTACTGTTTTCTTTATCAACTTTTATTTTTTTGCAAGATCCAAGGTCATTTATTTTTACGTTCTCTAATTTAATGCCAAGATCTTCTGAGATTACTTGGCCACCCGTTAATATTCCAATATCTTCTAGCATTGATTTTCTTCTATCGCCAAAGCCAGGAGCCTTAACAGCAACTACTTTTAAACCACCTCTTAATTTGTTTACTACTAAAGTTGCTAAAGCCTCACCCTCAACATCTTCAGAAATTATCATAAGAGGACGTCCTGCCTGAACAACAGATTCTAGTAATGGCACTATTGATTGTAAGTTAGTTAATTTTTTTTCATGTAAAAGAATAAGGGGATTTTCGAGTTCTGTAGTCATTTTGTCTGCATTAGTAATGAAATATGGAGAAAGATACCCTCTATCAAACTGCATACCTTCTACAACATCTAATTCCGTTTCTATTCCTTTTGCTTCTTCAACAGTTATTACACCTTCATTTCCAACTTTTTGCATAGCTTTTGAAATCATGATTCCAACTTCTTTTTCACCATTCGCAGAAATTGTTCCAACTTGTGCTATTTCATCATTGGTTTTAACTTTCTTTGAGGACAATTTTACTTTTTCAAGAACATGCGTAACTGCATTATCAAGCCCTCTTTTAACATCCATTGGGTTCATTCCAGCAGTAACGTATTTGCATCCTTCTTTAACGATTGCTTGTGCTAAAAGTGTAGCGGTTGTGGTACCATCTCCCGCTTCATCGTTTGTTTTGCTTGCTACTTCTTTAACCATTTGAGCACCCATATTCTCAAATTTATCTTGAAGTTCAATTTCTTTAGCAACGGTAACACCATCTTTTGTTGAACGTGGGGCGCCATAAGATTTGTCTAAAACGACATTTCTTCCCTTAGGACCCAAAGTCACTTTAACTACATTTGCAAGCGTATCTACTCCTTGCAGCATTTTAGTTCTCGCTTCCATATCAAATATTATAACTTTTGCCATTTTCTATCTCCTTAATTTACTTTTTGCTTTTTGAAATTCCCATAATGTCTGATTCTTTCATTATGCTATATTCTTTACTATCAATTTTTACTTCAGTACCAGACCATTTCCCAAAAAGAACTATATCTCCCACTTTGACATCCATAGGTGTGATTTTTCCATCTTCTGTTCTCGCGCCTGATCCTACTGCCACAACTTCTCCTTCTTGAGGTTTTTCTTTTGCTGTATCTGGTATAATTATTCCACCTGAGGTTTTTTCTTCACCATCTGAAATTTCAATTAAAACACGATCATGTAAAGGTCTAAATTTCATATTAAATGTACTCCTTATTTTGCTAGTGAGATATCATATAGATATGAGTTTTAAAATTTCAAGCCCACTTAAAAAATTTCTTAAATTATAACGAAAAATCAGCCAAAATGGTGTATTTTTTGATCTTACTTGGCAAACATGACAAAAAAAACAATTAAAGGATTGAGTGGAATTTATCATAAATATGATGTTTTTTTTATAGATCTATGGGGGGTTGTCCACAATGGAATACAACTTTATCCTGGAGCGATCGAAGTTTTAGAAAACTTAAACAGATTAAACAAAAGGTTTGTTTTATTGTCCAATGCGCCAAGGCCTTCAAAAAATGTGGAAAAATTTTTATTAAATTTAAAAATGGATAAAATTTTTGTTAAAACTGTTTTTACTTCTGGAGAAGCTGCTTTAAAGAGTTTGGAAAAAAATATTTATGGAGAAAAATTTTATCACCTTGGCCCTAAAAGAGATAATGACTTGTTCAAGGGATTTGAAAAAAATAAAAGAAGTTTAGAAGAGTCCGATTTTATTTTATGTACAGGATTTTTTGAGGATAAAGAAGATTCATTAGACTTTTATAAAGATCTTTTAAAAAAAAATATTCAACTGAAGATGGTTTGTACTAATCCAGACTTGATAGTTCATCATGGTTCTAGCAAAGAATACTGCGCAGGTACATTGGCTGCAATTTTCGAGGAATTGGGCGGAAAAGTAGTCTATTTTGGTAAGCCCTATCCAGCAATTTATAATTTTTGTATAAAAAAAAATGAAACTGTTCTTGTTATTGGGGACAATGTTCGCACGGATATTAGAGGAGCTAACAATATGAAATATGATTCATTGTTTATAACTGGGGGAGTTCATAAAGATGAATTTTTAAATTTGTCAGTAGACAAATATGATAAAATTTTAGAACAATACAAAATTAAAACTGATTATTATCAGAAAAAACTAACTTGGTAAAATATGAGAACTTTTAAAAATACAATCATTCCAAAAGAATATAGAGGTTCTGCTATAGCCATAGGAAATTTTGATGGTGTTCACAGAGGCCACCAAAAAGTTTTTAGACAAGCAAAAAAATACGCGAAAAAAAATAAAATTAAATTTGGTGTATTAACATTTACTCCATTACCTGTGATGTTTTTTAATAGAAATATTAAAAATTGTAGATTGGTTTCTGAAAATAAGAAATTTCAACTTTTTGAAAAATATGGAGTTGATTTTGTAATGAATATTAAATTTAATAAAATTTTTTCAAAAATAACTGCGGAAAAATTTATTAAAAATATTATTTTTAAACAAATAAATCCACGGCTAATTTTTGTAAGTAATAATTTTAAATTTGGTAATAAAAGAAAAGGTAATGTACGTTTGCTAAAAAAGTTTAGCAAAAAATATGATTACCGATTAGTAAATACTATGGCATTTAAACATAAAGGAAAGGTAGTTTCTTCTACCCAAATAAGAAAAAGTTTACAAAATGGACATCTTGATTTAGCAAATACCCTACTATCAAGAACTTGGTTCATTGAAGGTGTAGTTCAAAAGGGAAAAAAATTAGGCAAGAAGTTGGGATATCCTACGTGTAATATTAATATTAAGAATTATATACTACCTAAAATTGGAATTTATGCTGTTAAGGTTTTAATAGGTAAAAATAAGAAAATTTTGAATGGTATTGCTTACTTGGGATATAGACCCACATTTGGTGGAAAAGAAATTATGCTTGAAGTAAATATATTTGGTATTAAAAAAAATCTATATAAAAAGAGATTAAGAGTTTATTTCATAAAATTTATAAGAGGAGAACAAAAATTTAAGAATTCAACTAGTTTAATGAAGCAAATGAATAAAGATGTAATTTTTGCAAAAAAAAGTTTAAAAGCAAAGTTAGCTTGATGAGTAAAGAAGATATTAATTTACCCAAAACTTCATTTTCAATGAAGGCAAATTTACCCAATAAGGAACCAGAGATCCTAAAAATTTGGGAAAAAATGGATTTATTTAAAAAACTTAGAGAATCTAGAAAAGGTAAAGAGAAGTTCGTGTTACATGATGGGCCTCCATACGCTAATGGTCATATTCATATGGGAACAGCTCTCAATAAAATTCTTAAAGATATCGTCACGAAATTCCATCAGATGGATGGGAAGGATTCAGTCTATGTTCCGGGATGGGATTGTCACGGTTTGCCTATAGAGTGGAAAATTGAAGAGCAATATAAAAAAAATAAAAAAAATAAAGATAGTGTTCCCATAAAAAACTTTAGATTAGAATGCAGGGAGTTTGCGAATAAGTGGATTGATATTCATATTAAAGAATTTAGCAGGTTGGGGGTAAAAGGAGATTGGAAGAATTATTATTCTACAATGAGTTATGATGCTGAGGCGCAAATTGTAAGAGAATTGGGTAAATTTTTGTTAGATGGAAGTTTGTACAGAGGCTTTAAACCTGTTCTTTGGTCAACAGTTGAAAAAACAGCATTAGCGGACGCTGAGGTGGAGTATAAAGATCATACCTCCGATATAATTTATACTTCTTTTAAAATTAAAAATACTACAAAAGATTTTTTAAAAGGTGGTCATGTTATAATTTGGACTACCACTCCTTGGACAATTCCTGCAAATCGAGCTTTGGCATATAGTAGTAAAATTAAATACTCAGTTATTAAAATCGGCAAAGATACTAAATACTTCCAAAACAAAAATATAATAATTGCGAGTGAACTTATAAAAACAGTTTCTGAAGAATGTAACTTTAAAGATTTTAAAGTTTTAAAAGAATTTAATGGCAATGATTTTAAAAATACTGTTTGCCAACACCCGCTTCTAGATTTGGGTTATAATTATGATGTACCAATGTTGGAGGGAGATTTTGTAACACTTGAGCAAGGAACAGGAGTGGTTCATACAGCCCCTAACCACGGTCCGGATGATTATAATTTATGCTTAAAACATGGACTTAAAGCCCCTGATACCATGAATGATGCGGGCATATATTCAGACGCAATACCTTTTTTTTCAGGCATACATATTTTTAAAGCGGACTCTGTTGTTATTGATAAGCTATCAGCATCAAAAAGTTTATTAGGAAATGGCAAACTTCAACATAGCTTTCCCCACTCATGGAGATCAAAAGCTCCCTTGGTTTATAGAGCTACACCGCAGTGGTTTATTTCTATGGAGAAAAATAATTTGAGAAAAAAAGCACTCAAAGCAATTGATGACACCGCATTTTATCCAGCAAAAGGAAAAGAGCGAATTAGGTCAATGATAGAAACTAGGCCAGATTGGTGTATTTCTAGACAAAGAGTATGGGGAGTTCCACTTCCTATATTTGTATCAAAAGAAACTAATAAACCTTTAAGAGATCCTGAGGTAATAGAAAACATTGCTAAAATATATGAAAAAGAAGGAGCTGATTGTTGGTTTAATGACGATCCACAAAAATTTTTAGGAAAAAAATATAAAAAAGAAGACTATATTCAATCAACCGACATTTGCGAAGTTTGGTTTGATAGTGGTTCTACTCATAGCTTTGTTTTAGAAAAAAGGAAGGATTTGACGTGGCCCGCATCTATGTATTTGGAAGGTTCAGATCAACATCGAGGGTGGTTTCATTCATCCTTATTAGAGTCATGTGGTACTAGAGGCAGAGCTCCTTTCAATAGTATTCTTTCTCATGGTTTCGTTGTAGATGGAAAGGGTTTGAAGATGTCAAAATCCACAGGAAATATAATTGCACCAGAAAATATACTCAAAAAATATGGCGCTGATATCTTAAGAGCCTGGGTAGCTGCATCAGATTATTCTGAAGATTTAAGGTTAGATTATTCAATTTTAGAACAACATGCTGAATCCTATAGAAAAATTAGAAATACATTTAGATTTTTGTTGGGTAATTTGCGGGATCAAAAAATCAACTTTGATACAAATTCAAAAGAAATTGAAAAGTGGCCTGAACTTGAACGTTTTATGCTACATCAAATTTTTATTTTAAATAGTAACTTTAAAAAATACTTTAAAGAATATAATTTTCATAAACTTTACAGAGAATTATTAAATTTCTGTTCACTGGATTTATCGGCATTTTATTTTGATATCAGAAAAGATACTCTTTATTGCGATGAAACGAAATCAAACAAACGAATGGCATGCATCAGATTATTATACTTAATTTTAGAT
>JAESSC010000119.1 GCA_016764285.1 Pelagibacteraceae bacterium | reverse complement strand
TAGAGGCTGATAAATCGGCAACATTTCAAGCAGCGGGGGTTGTGGTGCTTTCAAGTTTGGCAGCAGGAGTGGGAGCTTTATCACTTGGAACATTTAATTTTTTGATGGCTCCTTTGTTATCATTGGTTAGTTGGTTTATTTGGGCTTACTTAGTTTATTTTATTGGCGTTAAATTTTTTCCAGAACCTGCAACCGAAGCTGATCACGGTCAGTTATTAAGAACAATTGGTTTTTCTAGTGCTCCAGGACTTATTCGAGTTTTTGGTATCATTCCTAGTTTGATGAGCATAGCTTTTATTGCAGCAGCAATATGGATGCTAGTTGCGATGGTTATTGCTGTAAGACAAGCCCTAGATTATAAAAGCACCTGGAGAGCAGTTGGAGTTGTTGTGACTGCCTTTTTAATTCAATCTATTATTTTGTTTATGATACTGAAGCTATTTCATGTAACTCCATGACAGTAATATGTTATAGAAGTCTATTTCTGATGGGTTACTTAAAATTATCTTTAAATAACTTTAGTACAGGCAATACTTCATGTAATTCTGCTGATGATTTTTGCATCTTTTTACGTTTACGTTTTTCGATAGGTAACTTTATTATTTTCATAATCAGATAATATAATAAGACGAGTAGATATCTATTTTAAGGCAAATCAGACCTATGCCTCACAGCACGAATCAGATATTATTAGAATAGAGACGGTGGGGTGCGAGAGCCAAAGCCGCCTCGCAATCCAGAATTATAAAAAAGTAAATTAATGCGTGAAAAATCACTAACCAAAAAGCAATATCAAAAAAATATAATAAAATATGTTGCACAGATTTTAGCGTGTGCCTTTTTGCTTGGAATAATTGTTTTTTCGATATTTAAAGAGGTAATTTAATGCATGAAAAATCATTAATCAAATATACTTAGATTTATGCTTTCTGCTTTTCCCACATTTCAAAATATTTACCCTTTAAATCAAGTAAATAATTATGAGAACCTTGCTCTATTATTGATCCTTTGTCTAATACAATAATATTATCGGCATAAGCTGCTGTAGAAAGACGATGAGCGATAATAAGAGTTGTTTTATCTTTTGACATATTCTCTAAATTTTTTTGTATTTCCTTTTCTGTACTACTATCAAGAGCCGATGTTGCTTCATCAAAAAATAATATTTTTGGATTTTTTAAAAATGTTCTAGCAATTGCGACTCTTTGTTTCTCACCACCCGATAATTTTAAACCTCTTTCTCCTACTATTGTTTCATATCCGTCAGGAAGACTAATAACAAAATTATGTATATCTGCATTTTTAGCTGCATTTATTATATCATCTTCGCTAGCTTTAGGGTCGCCATAAGAAATATTATAATGAATAGTATCATTAAAGAGCACAGTATCTTGAGGAACTACACCTATAATTTTTCTAAGTGAGTGTTGTGAAATGCTATTAATATTTTCATCATTAATATAAATACTTCCATTTGTTGGATCATAAAAACGGAACAAAAGTCGACTAATAGTTGATTTGCCAGCACCTGTAGGTCCGACAATAGCGACTTTTTTACCATTAGGAACTTCAAAGGAAATATCTTTTATAACTGTCCTTCTTTCATCATAGCCAAAACTTATATTAGAAAATTTAATTTCAGTTTTACTGTTAATTTTAAGTTGCTTCAGTGAATCTTTTACTTTTGATTTTTCATCAAGCAAATTAAACATATTTTCCATGTCAACTAATGACTGTTGAATCTCTCTGTAAACCGATCCTAGAAAATTAAGTGGTTGATAGAGTTGCAACATATAAGCATTGATAACTACAAAACCTCCAATACTAATATCGTTGCTTCTAATTCCAAATGCTGTCATTACCAACATAATTGTAATACCTGACATAATTACAATAATCTGAGCTATATTTAATAAAGAAAGAGAATGCCTACTTTTATTGGCTGCTAATTCATATTTTTTTAAAGATACATCCAAACGATTAAATTCATGATTTTCATTATTAAAATATTTTACAGTTTCAAAATTGAGCAAGCTATCAATCATTTTTGTACTTACAGAATTATCAGCACTATTCATATCTCGTCGAAATTGAACTCGCCACTGTGTAATTATAAAAGTAAGAATTACATAAATCGTTATAGTAATAATTGTAATGAGCGCATAAAAATAGCCATAGAGATTGAGAAGTATAATAGAGACAAGTATAATTTCAATAAAAGTAGGAACAACATTAAAGATTACATAACGCAGTAGGAAATCAATTCCCTTTGTACCCCTATCAATAAACTTGCTTAATGCCCCAGTTTGTCTGTTTAGATGAAATTGTAGCGATAATGAATGCAGATGTTTAAAAATTGTAAGCGAGACTTCACGAATAGCATGCTGAGAAACCTTGGAGAATAAAGCATCACGCATTCCCTCAAATGTTAATGATGCTATTCGAACAACTCCATAAGATATGATTAAGGCAATTGGGATTAGCATCAACAAATTAACTCCTGAGCTGAGCTCTGTTAATGAGTCAACTGATCTGCCCAATATAAGAGGCGTATAGACACTGGCTACTTTAGCTAAAATTAAACATATAAGAGCTAAAGATACCCGTCTGCGCAAATCACCTCTCTTATTTGGCCATAAGAATGGGAATAATAATTTAAATGTTTTTAAATAAGTTTTTTGTTTATTCATAAATGAAAAAAAGAAATTCATCATTTATCGCTCTAACTAGACTCATTAAATTATTAAAATTTAAATGGCTTAAAATTTTTAAAAGCTCTAGCTAATTTATTTACTATTTTATTAGTATTGGAAAAAGCGATGTTTTTTTGGATAGAAAACTTTGGTCTGAAAGCTTTAATGGTTTTTCCATTTTTTACTATTTTCATATCAGTTGTCGTTCCTCAAGTTTTTTTAATGTTTCTAGCTTTTGTTCTCAAGTCATAATCAACCAATCTTGCAATTCCTGTTTGCTTCTATGGCATCCAATACAAAATTCTTCTTC
>JAESSC010000118.1 GCA_016764285.1 Pelagibacteraceae bacterium | reverse complement strand
TGTTAAATATAGCAATTAAACATAAACCCAATTTCGTATGCATTGTACCTGAAAAACGTAGAGAAATTACAACAGAAGGCGGTTTAAATGTTAAAAAAAATGCTGGATTTTTAAAAAAAATAATTGAAAAACTAAAAAAAAATAAAATAAGAGTTAGTTTATTTATTGAACCAAAAATTTTTGATATTATATTATCAAAAAAACTAGGTGCAAATTGTGTCGAGCTTCACACAGGTAAATTTTGCTATTTATTTAATAAAAATAAAAAAACCAAATCGGCTTTTTCTAATTTAAAAAAATCTGCATATTACGCAAAAAAATTAGGCTTAGAAGTACATGCAGGACATGGACTTACATATCAATCTGCCTATCAAATAGCTGAAATCAAAGATATTTCAGAATTTAACATCGGTCATTTTATTGTTTCCGAGTCTTTGTTTATCGGTATAAAAAATTCTATTAAAAAGTTTAAAAAAATTATAAATAAATAATATGAAAATTTTTGGCATCGGCACCGATATTGTAAATATCGTAAGAATGGAAAAATCTTTAAAACGACATGGCAGTAAATTCAAAAATAATATTTTTTCTAAAAATGAAATTGCTTATTGTGAAAAAAAAAAAATTCAGGTGCATTTTACGCAAAAAGATTCGCTGCTAAAGAAGCTTTAAGTAAGGCTTTGGGTACAGGCATAAGAAAAGATATTAAATTCAAGAATATCGAAATACATAATGATTCTTATGGCAAGCCATCTATTCGATTGAAAGGAACTGTTGATGATTATCTTAAAAAAAAAATTAAAAAAAAAAAATATAATATTCACTTATCCTTATCTGATGATAAACCTTGGGCTCAAGCAACTGTAATAATCTCTTATAATTAATGAAAAAAAAATTATTGAAAATATAAAAACAATTATCTATGCACTTATAATTGCAATAATAATTAGAAGTTTTCTTTTTCAACCTTTTTATATTCCTTCATCCTCCATGGAACCAAATTTGTTAGTGGGTGATCGATTATTTGTTTCAAAATATTCATATGGTTATAGTCGTCATTCATTACCCTTTAGTCCAAACCTAACAAATAAAAGATACTTTAGTAAAAATCCTGAAAGAGGAGATGTAGTAGTTTTTAAAACTCCAGCCGATAATAGAACTGATTATATTAAAAGATTAATCGGACTGCCAGGAGATACTTTGCAAATCATAGATGGTGATCTTTATTTAAATAATCAAAAGATACAACGTAATAAAATAGAAATTACTATTAATATTAATTGTGGTAACGAAATATTGAATGTTAACGCGTTTGAAGAGATTCTTCCGAACGGAAAAAAGTATATTGCGGTTTATAATAAAGAAGGCACAATGCAAAATACGGATAAATTTATTGTACCTAATGAACATTATTTTTTTATGGGTGATAACAGAGATTGCTCTAAAGATAGTCGATACTTAAGTAGTGTTGGTTATGTTACTTTTAATAATCTTGTAGGTAAGGCTAGATTAATTTTTTTTCCAATGATAAAAAAAAGGGAAATTTTTTTAAATTTTGGAAATGGCACGAAAGCATTCGAATAGCTCGTTTTTTTAATAAAATACAATGAATCCTAATATAAAAAATTTTGAAAAAAGATTGAAAATAAAAATAAAGAATAAATCATTGCTAATTCAAGCCTTAACTCATAAAAGCGCCAATCATGAGATCAATAATGAAAGACTTGAATTTCTGGGAGATAGGGTAATTGGTTTAGTACTCTCAAACAAATTATTTGATATATATCCAAAAGAAACTGAGGGTGTTCTAGATAAAAGATTTGCAAAATTAGTTAATAGGAAAACTTGCGCTTCTTTAGCTTGGTCTATTGGAATTAAAGATTTTATTATAATGGGTGATACTAAAAAAAAAATTATTCGAAAAGATGAAAAAATTTTAAGTGACGCCTGCGAAGCTATCATTGGAGCAATATTTGTTGATAGAGGATACAATTACGTTAAAGAACTTGTTCTAAGACTTTGGAAACAAGATATAAATAAATCACATATTACAATTTTAGACCCTAAAACCAAATTGCAAGAGCATTCCCTTAAAATGTACAAAAAACTTCCGGTCTATCGTCTTTTAAGCTCAAAAGGACCAAAACATAATCCGATCTTTAAAATTTCAGTCATCATTGATGGATCAAAGCAATTTATTGGATTTGGAAATTCTAAGCAACAAGCACAGCAAGATAGTGCTAATCGTTTATTGAAAAGCATAAATATAAATTAACTATGTACTGGAAAGATGAAGGTTATTTATTGTCTAAAACTAATTTCGACGAAAATTCAATTTTTATTGAAGCATTTACTTTAAATCATGGAAAATGTGGTGGAGTTGTTTATGGCGGTTCCTCCAAAAAATTAAAAAAAAATTTTCAAATAGGAAACAAGATTTTGTTGAATTGGAAGTCTAAAGGTGAGAATAAAGTTGGTTATTTTAATACTGAACTTATTAAACCCATTTCTCCTTTATTTTTTGATGATAAAAAAAGATCTATTTGTGTTCTTGCCGCTACTTCAATTTTAAAAATTTTATTACCAGAAAGACAAATTAATAAAAAAATTTATCATTCTTTCGATCGACTAGTTGAGCAATTTAATCATGATGATTGGATACAATTATATATTTTCTGGGAATTATCTCTAATTAAGGAACTGGGTTTTGGAATTAACTTTATTGATAAAAATTACCCCGAAAACCACATTAGTAATACTATTGAAATAAATGATAGATATTTTAAAATTCCTAAACTTTTATTAGAACAAAATAGTAAAAACTTTTCAAATGCTGTAATTAAGGAAGCCTTAACTTTCAATAAAAGCCTATTAATGGAAAATTTTATTTTGCCGCACCGACTTAGACTGCCTTTGTCTAGAAGTATTTTAGAAAAATACTTTAATTAATGGAAGAATATAAAATAAGATCTATATTAAAAACACTTACTTGGAGAATTACTGCTTCTCTAGATACTTTTGTTATAGCATGGATCATAACTGGTGAATGGGGAATGGGTGCATCTATTGCTGGTTTTGAGGTTATAACAAAAACATTTTTTTATTATTTTCACGAGAGAATATGGAATAAAATTAAATGGGGAAAAAAGAAATGGTGGTGGTTATCTTAACTTTTGGGCAATTTCTTCAGCAAAATAAGTAACTACAGCGCTTGCCCCAGCTCTTTTAAAAGATGTCAAACTTTCGATTATTGCTTCTTCATTCAAAATTTGATTTTTTATTCCGTTTTTAATTAAACTATATTCACCTGAAACTTGGTAGGCAAATACGGGTATTTTGAAATTGTCTCTAATTAATTTTATTATGTCTAAATAAGGCATTCCAGGCTTAACCATTACAAAATCAGCTCCTTCTTTTATGTCTAAAGCAACTTCTCTAAGAGCTTCTTTAGAATTCCTGAAATCCATTTGATAATTTTTTTTATCACCTTTTAAAGTTTTTTTTGAACCAACAGCATCTCGGAAAGGACCGTAAAAATTAGAGGCATATTTTACAGCATAGGATAATATTTGAACTAGTTCATAATTATTTTTATCTAGTGCTTTTCTGATTTCACCAACTCTACCATCCATCATATCCGAGGGAGCAATAACATCACATCCCATTTCAGCTTGTAAAAGAGATTGTTTAATTAAAATCTTTATTGTTTCATCATTATCTACATAATTATTTTTCAGTATTCCGTCATGACCATGACTGGTGTATGGATCAAGAGCTACATCACACATTATCCCAATATTTTTATAATTTTTTCTAATTAATCTTAGAGCCTTGCACACAAGATTATTTTTATTTAAAGCCTCAGATCCTTTGCTGTTTTTTTTTGAGTTTGGAATATTTGGAAATAAAGCGATCATTGGTATATTTTTATCCATTGCACTTTCAACTAATTTTTCTAACTTATCGATTGAATGTCTATAAACGCCTGGCATAGTGTTAATGCGTTCTTTTACATTTGTGCCTTCACAAATAAATATTGGCCAAATTAAATCATTTGGCGATAATGTGCTTTCTTGCACAAGTCTTCGAGACCATTCTTTTTTTCTATTCCTTCTTAGTCTTGTGCTGGGATATGAGCCTATGCTTTTCATTTAATAACCGTTCTCACTACAATTTTAAGTTTATATTATTATAATTAATAATACCATTGCGACAAATCCGGTCTATTATTTAATCTACAAATGTAATAAGTTTGATTATATGAGCGATTTTAAAGATTTTCATAAAGTTAAAAATATGCTTTTTAATGTTTCAAAACTTAAAAAAGGTTTAGAAGAAGTTTTAAAAATTAAAAATTATGATAGCGCAAATGACATTCCTAACTTTGCTGCAATCTGTCTGAATCAAGTTCCTGGGGATCCAGCTTCAACCAAAGGAAATAATGCTAGGGGAGTTTTTTGGACGAAACCGGATGAATCTGGCAAGGAAGTTTCGAGAGATAAACCTATAGATGAAAATCTATACACAGAGTTTGTAAAAGATTTCGAACATACTTATTTTAAAGAGGTTTATGAAAAATTATCCTCTAAATTTAAACTTGGTCGAGTAAGAATTTTATTAAAAAAGCCAAGAACAACTTTAAGCTGGCATAGAGATCCAGAGCCAAGATTGCATGTACCAATTATTACAAACCCTGGATGTTTACAGGTTATCGAAAATGTTGCAAAACACTTACCTGCCGATGGCTCTGTTTGGATTACCAACAACACAAAATATCACAATGCTTTTAACGGTGGAGAAGAAAATAGAGTCCATTTAGTGGCATGTTTGACCGATTATAAGTTTCATTAGTTAATAAAAATCTAAATCAAAATATTGTGGTATAAATTTTTATACTATATATATGTAGTTTAATTTTAACTTTAGCAGTGGCAAGAGATAGAAAAATAAAATCAAAAAAAGTGGTTCTAGCATCTGATCATGCTGGTTTTAAACTAAAGGAAGAAATTAAAAAATTTTTGATTAAAAAAAAGGAAAAAGTGTTGGATCTTGGAGCAGAAAATACCAGTTCAGTTGATTATCCAGACTATGCGCATCTTTTATCAAAAAAAATGAGAAAAGATAAAAATCAATTCGGTATTTTAATATGTGGATCTGGAACTGGAATGTCCATGGCTGCTAACAAACACAAAAATATTAGAGCTGCATTGTGCTATGACACTAAATCTACAAAATTAAGTAGACTACATAATAATGCTAATGTGATGACAATAGGAGCAAAGTTGACTAAAAAAAATGTTGCATTAAAATGTGTAAGTACATTTTTAAAAACTGATTTTGATGGTGGTCGTCATTCGCGAAGAGTAAAAAAAATATAAAACGTGTATGCCAAAATTAAATAAATATATGTCCGACAATTATCAAAATTTTTTTGATAATGATTTATCAACAACAGACCCAGATTTATATAATTCTATAAAGCTTGAACTAGAAAGACAGCAACAGCATATTGAATTAATTGCATCAGAAAATATTGTTTCAAAAGCTGTCTTAGATGCCCAAGGCTCAATCATGACAAATAAATATGCTGAAGGTTATCCATCAAAAAGATATTATGGTGGATGCGAATTCGTTGATAAAGCTGAAGACCTAGCGCTTGAAAGAGTAAAAAAATTATTTGATTGTAAATATGCAAATGTACAACCTCATTCAGGAGCACAAGCTAACGGAGCTGTATATCTTGCGCTTTTAAACCCTGGAGACCCCATACTTGGTATGAGTTTAAACTCTGGAGGTCATCTAACTCATGGAGCAAAAGTTTCACTTTCAGGGAAATGGTTAAGTTCATTTCATTACGATGTTGATAAAGAAACTGGACTTATTGATTACAATCAAATCGAGATATTAGCAAAACAACATAAGCCGAAACTTATAATTGCTGGCGGCAGCGCATATTCTAGAATTATTGATTTTAAAAAATTTAAAGAAATAGCAGATAAAATAAATGCATATCTTATGGTGGATATGGCTCATTTTGCGGGATTAGTAGCTGGAAAAGGACATCCAAATCCCATTGAATATGCAGATGTTGTGACATCAACTACACATAAAGTTTTAAGGGGCGGTAGAGGAGGAATTATCTTAACAAATAGAGAGGATATAATTAAAAAAATCAACTCAGCTGTTTTTCCTGGATATCAAGGCGGGCCTTTAATGCATATCATAGCAGCAAAAGCTGTTACTTTTCAAGAAGCTTTACAACCAAATTTTAAAGATTATATAAAATCGGTTCTTGCTAATGCTAAAATTTTATCTGAAACTTTAAAAAATAATGGTTTTAAAATATTTTCAGGAGGCACTGATACACATTTAATGTTAGTTGACTTACGACCTTTTAAAGTTACAGGAAAAGATGCAGAAACCAGTTTAGGAAAAGCAAATATTACCTGCAACAAAAACGGTATTCCCTTTGATACACAGAAAATGACAATTACCTCGGGCATAAGACTTGGCACACAAGCTGTAACAACCAGAGGTTTTGGATTAAACGAATTCAAAAAAGTTGGAAATTTAATAAGCAAGGTAATTGAAAGTTTATCAAAAAATCAAGAAGATAATGGTAAAATTGAATCTGAAGTTAGAAAAGAAGTTATAGAGCTTTGTTCAAAATTTCCAATTTATAATCATTTGAAAGAAAATTAACTTATGCTTTGCCCATTTTGTAGAGAAAAAGATACATCAGTTGTAGACTCAAGACCAACTGAAGATGGAACCGCAATTAGAAGACGAAGAGTATGTGCTTGTGATAGAAAAGAACGTTTTACAACTTTTGAAAGGGTTCAATTTAGAGAACTAACTGTGATCAAAAGTAACGGCCGTCGAGCTCCTTTTGATAGGGATAAAATCGCTAAATCTATTACTATAGCTTTACGAAAAAGACCTATAGATAGCGAATCCGTTGAGAAGTTTATTTCAAAAATTGTCAGGAATTTAGAAGGTCTCGGTGAAAATGAAATTCCAACGTCTACAATAGGAAAATTTATTATGGATGGTCTCTCAAATTTAGATCAAGTAGCTTATGTTCGTTTTGCTTCAGTTTATAGAAATTTTAAAGAAGCGAAAGATTTTGAACAATTCATCGGCAACTTGAATGTCTATAAAGCAGAATAAACAATCAAAACATTCTTTTTTTATGAAGCTTGCTTTAATGCAGGCTCAAAGAAATTTGGGAAACACAAAAGAAAATCCTGCAGTGGGATGCGTTATTGTTAAAAATGATTGCATTATAAGCGCAGGATGCACAGGCATAAATGGCAGACCTCATGCTGAGCAAAATGCAATAACTTATTCTAAAAATGATATTAAAAATTCCGATTTGTACGTGACTCTAGAACCTTGCTCACATTACGGAAGAACACCACCTTGCGTTAAAACAATTATAAGAAATAAAATTAAAAGAGTTTTTTTCTCTCTAAATGATCCAGATCGCAGATCATATAACAAAAGCACAAAGCAACTTAAAAAAAATAAAATAAGAGTACAAAATGGAATTCTTGGTTCTGATATTAAAAATTTTTATAAAAGTTATTTTAAATACAAAGAAAATATTCTGCCTTTTGTTACAGCAAAAATGGCCATTTCGAAAGATTTTTATACAAACAGTAAGAAAAAAAAATGGATTACAAATAAGTTTTCTCGTGGAAGAGTACATTTAATGAGAAGCAATCATGACTGCATCCTAACAAGTGTTAATACTATTATTATAGATAATCCTAGATTTACATGTAGAATTCGTGGATTGGAAGATAACTCGCCATCTAGAATTATTTTAGATAAAAGGCTAAAAATACATATTACATCTAATATAGTTAGATCGGCAAATAAGTATCGTACTATTATTTTTTTCAATAAAATTGACCAAAAAAAGATTAAAGTTTTAAAAAATTTAAAAATTGAACTCGTCAAAATTCCTTTAAGTGAGGATGAAAATTTTGATTTAAAATATATTCTTATGAAAGTAAAAATATTAGGTTTTTCTAGGATTTTTTTAGAATCTGGACTAAACTTGACTACTAATTTTTTAAATAAAGGTTTAGTGGATGATTTTCAGCTTTTTATATCAAGTAAAAATCTTGGGAAGAATGGAAATAATAGCTTTAAAAAAAATATGAAATTATTTTTTAAAAATAGAAAATTTACCAATGA
>JAESSC010000109.1 GCA_016764285.1 Pelagibacteraceae bacterium | reverse complement strand
TGGTCTTGCATAAAGTTTTTTAATAAACGGGACACAATTTATAGCTTAACAAAATATAGAGAAAAATATTTTGTAAAAAAATTTGATAAAAATCTCATTAGCAATACAAAAATAGAAGAAATTACAAAGGAAGAAATAACAAAAAAATATAATAACAATTTTAAAGTAATTACAAAAAGAGTAGTAAAATATTTTGATGACGAAATTCTTAAACTTAATAATTTAAATATTATAACCTTGGATCATAAAGAGCTAGAATTTCTCAGATTAAGAGATTTATTAGAAAAAAGTTTGATAAGTCCAATATATTTAAGTTAAAGTGTTTTTGAAAATATTTAGTTAAGTTGTAATATAAAAGTATAAAAATGGAAGTTGATATTGAAAGTAAGTGTATACAAAAAGGTGTTAGACTAACGGAACAAAGAAAACTAATAGCAAAAGTTATGTCCGAATCCGAAAGTCATCCCGATGTAGCTGAACTTCACAAGAAAGTTGGTAAGTTTGACTCTAAAATTAGTATTGCAACAATTTATAGAACTGTGAAATTATTTGAAGAAGCGGGCATTGTTTCGAAACATGATTTTAAAGGCAGTAAGTCAAGGTATGAACAGGCTCCTGAAGAACATCACGATCATTTAATAGATATTAATAGTGGAGAGATAACAGAATTTGTTAATGAAGAAATAGAAAAATTACAAAAACAAGTAGCCGAAAAACTTGGTTATAAGCTTGTTGATCATAGACTAGAGCTATATGGTTCAAAAATTAAAAAGTAAAAAAACAATTGTCTAAAAAAATATTTATCAAAACTTTTGGCTGTCAAATGAATGAATACGATTCAAATCGTATTTATGACTTAATTTCAGTAATTGACTTTAAAAAAACTGATATTAAAAAAGAAGCCGATTGTTTTGTTTTAAATACATGTCACATAAGAGAAAAAGCAACTGAAAAAGTTTATGATGAAATTGGAAGAGTTAAAAAGTATTTTAGAAATTTAAAAAAACCTTTGCTTATTGTTTCTGGTTGCGTTGCTCAAGCGGAATCCGAAGAAATGTTAAAACGAGAGCCATATATTGATATAGTAATTGGACCTCAGTCTTATCATAAAATTTCTGATTTAATTTTAAACTATCAAAGAACAAAAAAAAAATTTAATGAAACAGAATTTGATGTAGTAAGAAAATTTGACGAATTGCAAAAAATTTCTAATTCACAGAATAAAATTTCATCTTATTTAACAATCCAAGAGGGATGTGATAAATTTTGCCATTTTTGTGTAGTTCCATATACAAGAGGACCAGAGTACTCAAGGCCTTTTGATCAGATTATTACAGAAGCGTATACTTTAGTTAAGAATGGAGCTAAAGAAATTACTTTGCTTGGTCAAAATGTTAATGCTTATAATTTTTTCGATAAAAATAATAATTATAAATTATCATCATTAATATACGAGCTAAACAATATTAAAAATTTAAAAAGGATAAGATTTACAACTTCACATCCTAAAGATATGACAAATGATTTAATCAATTGTTTTAAAGACTGTAAAAAACTTATGCCCTTTTTGCATCTTCCTGTACAGAGTGGATCAGATAAAATTCTTAAGTTAATGAATAGAAAACACGACCTAAATTATTATCTATCAATAATTAAAAAGTTAGAAAAAATCAACAAAGATATAAAATTTTCCAGTGATTTTATTGTTGGATATCCAGGAGAAACGGAAAGTGACTTTGAGGATACAATTACGCTTATTAAAAAAATAGGTTTTGTTAATTCTTATTCATTTATTTTTAGTCCAAGGCCAGGGACTCCTGCAACGAATAAAAAATTAAATGATTTAACGGAAAGTAAAAAAAGGCTTCAAAAATTGCAAAGTATTTTAGAAAGTTTTCAGCTTGAAAAAAATAAAAAATACCGAGGAAAATATTGCGAGGTGCTTGTGGAAAATAAATTAGATATGCAAGAAAAATATTTTGGAAGAACCAAATGTATGTCTCCGGTTATATTTGAATCCGATAGTTGCAAACCCGGAGAATTAGTTAATGTGAAAATTGCATCTATTAATCAAAATAATTTATTTGGTATTCATCAGAGCAATAAAGAAAAGGCAGCATAGTTTTTGTGAAAATAAATAAGCAAAATAAAAATAGTAAAGAAATTTCTGTCACCTATGCTGATGATGATTCAATAAATATCAGTATATTTGATAATCAAATTTTGATGGGAGTCGTTGGAGCATTTGATAATAATCTTAAGGAATTAGAAAGGTTTAGTGGCTCAAAAATTTATTTTAGGGGAAATTCAATTGCCATTAAAGGCAAGAAATTTGAAAACGAAAGGGTTAAAAGTGCAATTGAATATTTAATTGATAGGTTTAGATCAGATAAAAAGATTGATAGAAATGATATAATTTCGTCATTAAATAATGACGTGATAAATGATATTAAAAACCAATCAACAGTTCAGCCTCTCGGAGAGGTAATAAAGACTCCAAAAAGATCTGTGATATCTAGATCAAAAAAACAAAAAGAATACGTTAAATCTCTTAAAAATAATCAAATAACAATGTCTTTGGGTCCAGCTGGTACTGGCAAAACGTATTTAGCTGTTGCAGTAGCTTTGTCTATGTTGTTAGAGAAAAAAGTTGAAAGAATAATACTGTCTAGGCCAGCGGTTGAAGCAGGTGAAAGATTAGGTTTTTTGCCCGGAGATATGAAAGATAAAATAGATCCTTATTTAAGACCTTTATACGATTCTCTCTATGATTTGCTGGACTACGATAAAATTCAAAGAAAAATTGAATCTGGCGCTATTGAAATTGCACCACTTGCTTTTATGAGGGGACGTACATTAAAAAATTCTTTTGCTATCCTTGATGAAGCACAGAATGCAACCAGAATACAAATCAAAATGTTTTTAACTAGAATTGGTGAAAATTCAAAGTTAGTTGTAAATGGAGACCCTTCACAAATTGATTTACCAAATAAAAATCAATCCGGTTTAATAGAATCACAAAATATATTAAAAGGAATTAAAGAAATAGCTGTTATAAATTTTGATCATCAAGATGTGGTCAGACATCCATTGGTAATAAAAATCGTAGAAGCTTATCAAAAGAATAGTAATGATAAAGGTTAATGTTGAGGTAAATAACAAACCTTGGCATAAAAAAATTCAAAATCCAAAAAGATACTTTAATAAAAAGTTAAAAAAAATTACAAAAATTGTTCCATTTTTTAAAAGAAAAAATGTAACTTTTACAATTTTTTTAACTAATTCATTAGGTATAAAAAAACTTAATAAAAAATTTAGAAAACAAAATAAACCTACAGATGTTTTATCATTTCCATTTTTTTCAAAAAAAAAATTCAAACTAAACAAAGCAAAAAATATGTATATTGGTGACATTGCCACCTGCTATGAAATTATTAATGTTCGTTCGAAAAAAACTAATTTTTTTTTAGAATTCGATAAAGCTTGGGTGCATGGACTTTTGCACCTGGTCGGTTACAACCATCTTAAAAATAAAGATTATTTTAAAATGGATAGAATTGAAAAAAAAATTATAAATTTAATTACTTAATAATAAGGACTTTAATTTGCTTTCTTTATTAAACAATAAATTTTTTGTTATATTTTTAGCTCCGTTTATATTGGGTGCAATAACAATTATTGGTTTTCCTCCATATAATTTAACATTTATAAATTTTTTTTCATTTTCAATTTTATTATTATTAATTTTTGTTGTTAAAAAAAGGACACAATCAAGATACAGAAAAAAAAGGTCTAACCGTTACTTTTTTTATTTAGGATGTGCATTTGGTTTTGGTTTTTTTTTATGTGGTAATTATTGGATTTCTATATCTTTAACACATGATGAAATGTTTAAAGGTTTAATTCCTTTTGCTCTTATATTGATTCCTCTATTCCTATCTTTATTTTTTGGGCTAGCAATTTTACTAGTAGGAGCTTTTGCAGAAAAAAATATGTATTTTTTTTCCTTTTTTCTTTAGTTTTTTCTGTGTTTGAATTTTTAAGAGGGAATTTGTTAACCGGGTTTCCATGGAATTTAAT
>JAESSC010000117.1 GCA_016764285.1 Pelagibacteraceae bacterium | reverse complement strand
TTGGAGCTGATATTGCTGTTGGCAATTCTCAAAGGTTTGGGATTCCAATGGGTTACGGAGGTCCTCATGCTGCATTTTTTGCAACTAAAGATGAATACAAAAGGGCGATGCCGGGAAGAATTATCGGAGTTTCTGTTGATCGATTAGGAAAAAAAGCACTACGAATGGCATTACAAACTCGAGAACAACACATAAGAAGAGAGAAAGCTACGAGCAATATTTGCACTGCACAAGCCTTATTAGCAATAATTTCAGCTGCGTACGCAATCTATCATGGACCTAAAGGTATTAATCAAATAGCAGAGAGAATATCAAAGTTAGCGAAAAGTTTTGCTGACAAGATTAAAAAGTCAGGCTATGAACTTTATTCTGATAGTTTTTTTGATACTGTTACTATTCTCACAAAAAATAAAACACAAAATATTTATAAAAATGCTCTGAGAAATGGAGTTAATCTAAGATTAGTTGATGAGAACATGTTGTCTGTGGCATTTGACGAAAGGAAAAATGTTGAAAAGACTAATGAACTTCTAAAAATTTTCAATAGCGCAGAGTCAATTAATGAGACAGGTAAAGTTGTATTAAGTAATATACCAAAAAATTTGGAAAGATCATCGAAATATCTTACGCATCCCGTTTTTAACTCCTATCATTCAGAAACTGAAATGACTCGATATTTAAAAAAATTGGAAGATTCAGATATTGCTTTAAATAGATCAATGATCTCTTTGGGTTCTTGTACCATGAAATTAAATGCAGTATCAGAAATGATCCCAGTTACCTGGAATGAATTTTATGAACCACATCCCTTTGCACCTGTAGAGCAAATGGAGGGATATAGAAATTTGTTTACTGATTTGAAAAATTGGTTGAGAGAGATAACTGGTTTTTCGGGTGTCTCTTTACAACCAAATGCAGGGGCACAGGGTGAATTTGCAGGATTGATGATCATTAGAAAATACCATTCAGAAAATGGCGATAAGGACAGAAATGTTTGCCTCATTCCGAGTTCGGCACACGGAACCAATCCAGCAAGTGCTCAGATGGCCGGAATGAAAGTAGTTGTTATAGCTTGTGATAAAGATGGCAATATTGATTTTGAAGATTTAAAATCTAAGGCAGAACAATATTCAAAAAATTTGTCGGCCTTAATGGTTACTTATCCCTCAACGCACGGAGTATTTGAAGAAAAAATTAAAGAAATTTGTAAGATTATTCATGATAATGGTGGCCAAGTATACATGGACGGAGCCAATCTTAATGCGTTAGTTGGAATTGCTAAACCAGGAAAATTTGGTCCGGACGTATGTCATATTAATTTACACAAAACATTTTGTATTCCTCATGGTGGAGGTGGGCCAGGAATGGGTCCCATAGCATGCAAGAAACACTTGGATCCTTTTCTTCCAAAACATGAAGTTATTAAAGATTGCGGTCCCACAACTGGCATCGGAGCAGTTTCAGCAGCGCCTTGGGGAAGCTCAAGTATTTTAGTAATTTCATGGATGTATATAAAAATGATGGGGGCGGAAGGCTTAAAGAAAGCTTCCCAAGTTGCCATTTTAAATGCTAATTATATTGCAAGAAAATTACATAAACATTTTCCCATTCTCTACACTGGAAAAAATGGAAATGTTGCTCATGAGTGCATTATCGATATTCGTCCAATTAAAGCTGAAACAGGTATAACCGAAGAAGATATAGCAAAGCGCCTAATAGATTTTGGTTTTCATGCCCCAACTATGTCTTGGCCTGTTCTTGGAACTATGATGATTGAACCCACAGAAAGTGAAAGCTTATTTGAGTTGAATCGTTTCTGCGACACCTTAATAAAGATTAAAGAGGAAATTAACAAAATAAAATCAAGAGAATTTGATAAATTAGATAATCCTTTAAAAAATGCTCCTCATACTCATGTTGAGCTTACAGCCAATGAATGGAAACACAAATATGACAGAGAAACTGCAGCGTATCCGTCAACAAACTTAAAATCCTATAAATATTGGCCGCCAGTATCAAGAGTAGATAATGTTTATGGTGACAAAAATCTTTTCTGCTCTTGCCCTACGATGGATGAATATAAAGAATCGGCTGCCTAAAAAATTTGTGATATATTTCCCTAAAATTGGGGATTCATGGATGATGTAATAGTTGTCGGCGGCGGAATAATTGGAGCTTCCACAGCATATTTTTTATCGAAGGCAGGTAGAAAAGTTCGAGTTTTTGAGCGTGACCCAACATACAAAAATGCTTCTTTTCCATTGTCTTTAGGAGGTTTTAGGCGTCAGTTTTTTCAGAAGGAAAATATATTACTAGGAAAATTTGCAAAAGAATTTATTTTTCAATTGCCTGATTTATTAAAAACAAAAAAAAATGGAAAACCAACGGTTAGTATGGTTCCTAACGGCTATCTTTTGTTATTTGGCCCAGAGCAGGCGCAAGAACAATATGAAGCATTAAAAAATCACAAAGCCTGTGATGCCGGAACAAAAAATGTTAAGGCAGAAGAATTGCAGAATTTTTTTCCGTGGATTAATACGGACGGTTTAGAAACAGCAACTTTTACGGATAGTAAGATTGAAGGATGGATTGATCCACACATGTTTCATGCTGCTTTGAAAAATAAAGCAATTGAACTTGGCGCAAGCTTCGAAAAAAAAGAAATTAAAAGGATAAACGAGATTAAAGCAAACACTATTGTTTCTGCTGCTGGATGCTGGACCAATGAATTGCTTGCAGATATTCCAGTTGTTCCACAAAAGCATACTGTGTTTCGTGTAAAATGTCCTAAACATATTCCTGAAATGCCGTTAACTGGAGATTTACCCAGCGGAGTTTACTGGAGACCCGAAGGTAAGGAATATTTAGCTGGTTCTCCAAATGCAAAATTTGATGCTCCAGATTTAGAACCGGAATGGAATGATTTTGAAGAGTTAGTTTGGCCAGCTTTGGCAAATAGAGTTCCGGCGTTTGAGGAATTGAAACTTACAGGGGGTTGGGCTGGGTATTATGATTGTAATAAATTAGATAATAATGCGATTGTTGGAAAACATCCTAAGATGGAAAACGTTTATTTAGCTACTGGATTTACGGGAAGAGGCTTAATGCAAGCTCCAGGAATAGGCAGGGGTCTAACAGAACTAATTACCACCGGATCATATCAGAGTATAGATTTAACTTGCTTTAGTGTTGAACGCGTTCTTTCAGAAAAAAAAAGAGCAGAACCTTACGTATTATGATAAATTAATTAAAGGAGTACATTCGAAATGGAAAATACATTAATTCGATTAAATGTAATTGATAGGGAAGGGAAAAAAACTGCTATTGATATTAAAGAAGGCACAACTATACGAGATGCAATAGAGGAAAAATTATCTCCCGATAACTATGGCGTCTGCGGAGGCAATTGTGCCTGCGGTACTTGCCATGTGCATGTTACCCCTAGTGACTTTGAAAAACTGAAAGCAGTTGAAGAAGATGAAATTTCAACCTTAAAAGAAGAGGCCATTAAACCCACTACACATTCTAGACTTGGTTGCCAAATTGAACTCAAAAAAGAGTTTAACAATATTACAGTTACTATTGCCCCAGATTAGTATTATTCATTATTTAAATTATTAGACTTTTATTAAGCAGTTGCGGAAGTTTTTTCAACTTTTACTTCACGATGATTTTTTTCGTTGGTATGGATTACTTCATCTAACCTTCTTTTTAATTTAGATCTATAAGCTTTATTAAAATTTATTTTTTTCATATCAGTTGTCGTTAATCATCATAACCGTCCTCAAGTTTTTTTAATGCTTCTAACTTTTGTTCTCGAGTCATAATCCACCAATCTTGTAATTCCTGTTTAGTTCTATAACATCCAATACAAAATTCTTCTTCTTCATCATACGTGCAAACCTGGATACATGGAGAGTCTACAGTTTTATCTACTTGTTTGTGTGTAAGTTTGTATTTTTTTTTGTCTTCAGTTGTTGCTACCATTATCCTTATAATAGCTGTTTTTTTTATTTCTCTCTAATTGTTTAAGAGCTTTTTTCTTTTTTTAATCGGTAAATGCTTTCTTCTACAGCATTCTTGAAAACTGGCTCTTGATTTATGATGGAGCTGCAGCTCATGTAGTATCCCGCCTCTGGTTTTGGGGTGCTTGGTTAATGGCACCTGGCAACAGAACGCCCCTAGTAAAAGTTGTATTAGTAAAGCTCCTCGTAACTTATTTCATCTTTCAGTTTTGTTGAGCACACTGAAGAAAGAAATTAGACCTACGCTG
>JAESSC010000116.1 GCA_016764285.1 Pelagibacteraceae bacterium | reverse complement strand
TTTGAAAATTTTTTAGATTTTAGTCTTGACTTTTCTAGCATATTTAAAAAGTCAGTATTCCCACCAGTATTCAACCGATAGGTTCTTAATATTTTACAACCTCTATCGTTAAATAAACGGCTTATAACTCTATGAACAATAGTTGCTCCAACCTGGCTTTTTATATCATCCCCAATTATTGGTACTCCTGCCTCTTTAAATTTATTTGCCCATTCTTTATTTGAGGCAATAAAAACTGGCATACAGTTAACCATAGCTACTTTAGCCTGTAGACAAGCATTGGCGTAGAATTCAACTGCTTTTTGAGAACCTACAGGTAGATAACAAACCATAACTTCTGCACCGCTATTTTTTAATTCTTCAACAACGTTCACTGGTTTTACATCTGCAACTCTAAATGCTCGAGACTCAGGATATTCCTTCATATGATCAGCCATTCCATCTAATAATGGACCCATTTTTACCCCAACCCCGTTGACTGGAATTAATTTTTGAAAAACTGTTGTACAATTAGGTTCTGCAAAAATTGCTTTCGCAATTGGTAATCCTACTTTTCTCCTATCAATATCAAAAGCAGCTACAATTTTTATATCTTGTGGTCTCCATCCATTAATTTGCGGCTGCATAATGCCATCGGAATGTTCATTATGATGATGTCTGTAATATTCGATTCCCTGAATTAATGAACTTGCACAATTACCTACCCCAACAACTGCTAATTTAACTTTTTTCATTTTTGTTTGACCTCAATTTTTTTCAAATTACCCATTTGCCTCTATTTTTATATTGGAATATTTGCTTTTTACACAAGAGAAAAGAAAATTATTCTATATGAGTGAGTCATATTATAAGAAAAAGTAGCATATGTAAAGATGCCTATCAGATTTTTCAGGTTGTATATTAAATCGTTATTTTAGAAATTTTATAATTAATATTTAGGAAAAGTTTGTCGGGAATGTTGGTTAATAGGTGGCAAAATAACTAGTGAGCATAAGGATAGATTTTGATTGTGAGAAACCATTGGTATTGTTAAAATTTTAAACAAAAAAAATAATATATTTATGAACAACAAAGTAATCGTATCGTGTGCAGTAACTGGATCTGGTGATACAGCAAAAAAGCATCCAGACTTACCAAAAACTCCTGAGCAAATAGCAAAGGCTGCTATTGAAGCTGCAAAAGCTGGAGCTGCAATTACTCATATACACGTTAGAGAATCTGATGGAAAACCTAGTAGAAAAATTGAATTATATAAAGAAGTAGTTGATCGAGTGCGTTCAAGTGGTACGGATGTTGTTTTAAATTTAACTACAGGTATGGGTGGTGATTTAGAAATGGGAGATGGTAAAAATCCCCTTGATGTTGGTCCTAATACTGACATGGCAAATATTATGGAACGAATTGCAAATGCCGAACAATTATTACCCGAAATTTGTTCTTTAGATTGCGGATCTTTAAATTTTGGTGATAGCTCTATGCTAGCGGTTAATACTCCTAATGATATTCGTAAAGCCGCAAAACGATTACAAGAAATTGGTGTTAAACCAGAAATTGAAGCATTTGATTTAGGAAACATGTGGTTTGGTACGCAGTTGGTTAAAGAAGGATTAATTAATGATCCTCCTTGGTTTCAAATTTGTTTAGGAATTCCTTGGGGCGCTCCCGCAACCCCTTCTGCTATGAAAGCGTTTGTTGACATTATGCCTGAAGGAAGTCATTGGTCAGGGTTTGCAATTTCAAAAATGGAAATGCCCTATGTTGCTCAAACAGTACTTCTCGGAGGTAATGTACGGGTTGGTCTTGAAGATAATTTATATTTAAAAAAAGGTGTCTTAGCTTCTAATGCCCAATTAGTTGAAAAAGCAATCAGAATAGTGAATGACATGGGAGCAACTACTCTCACACCTGAAGAAACAAGACAAAAATTAAAATTAAAAAAATATAAATAATTTAATTAATGCCTAGCAAAATTACAAAGGTTGCGGTCATTGGCACTGGAGTGATTGGTGCTGGCTGGATTATCAGAATCCTTGCACACAATAAAAAAGTGATTGCTTTTGATAAAGATTTAAAACAAGAAAAAAACCTCACAAAAGAAATTAGGCGTGCTTGGCCTTTTGCCAAAAAATTATTCAATAAAAAAAAACTTAATTTAAATAAACTTAAATTTGTGAATAAACTAGAAGAAGCTGTTAGAGAAGTAGACTTTATTCAAGAATGCGTGACGGAAAACTACAGCTTAAAAACAAATTTAATGCACAGCATAGGTAAATACGCAAAACCTAATGCTATAATTTCGTCAAGTTCTTCGGGGCTTTTGCCATCAAGAATCTATTCGAAATGTAATAATCCAAAAAGAGGTATGATTGGCCATCCTTTTAACCCGGTTTATATACTTCCAGGAGTAGAGATCGTTCCAGGGGGAAAAACCCAAAAATCATATATTAACAAAGCGAAAAGCTTTTATAGATCAATTTCTATGAATCCATTAATGGTAAAAAAAGAGCTGCCAGGATATTTGGCTGATCGACTACAAGAGGCATTATGGAGAGAAGCATTACATATTGTTAATGAAGGCTATGCAAGTACTGAAGATTTGGATAGGGCAATCGAGGATGGGCCAGGTCTTCGATGGTCTTTGATGGGAGTCTTTTTAACCTATCATCTTGCTGGAGGTAAAGCTGGAATGAAACATATGCTCGAACAGTTTGGCCCAGCATTGAAATTACCATGGACAAAATTAAAAGCTCCTACACTTACCAAAAAATTATCTCAAAGAATAATCAAAGGAACTAAGAAACAGGCTAGAGGTAAATCTATTGAAAAAATTTCAAATCTTCGCGATGAATATTTAGTCAATTTACTGAAAATGCGAAAAAAATTTGAAACTAAATTAAGATAATCTAATCCATTCTTTCTGTATTACCATCAACCGCAATAACTTGACCGGAAACCTTATTGGCTTCGTTTGAAATTAAAAAGGCACACATATTTCCAATATCTTCTTCTGCAACCCAAGTTTTCATTGAACTCATTGAAATAAAATCATCCTCAATAATTTTTGGAGAAATTTTTGTAAACTTAGCTTTATCTCTAATAACTCTTTCCATTCGATCTCCTTTAATGGTTCCTGGACAAACAGCATTAACTCTGATTTTATATTTACCAAGTTCCATGGCCAATGTTTTGGTCAAACCAACTACTGCCCATTTGCTTGCTGCATACGAAGATCGAAGTGGAAAACCCATAATTCCTGCACCAGATGAAATGTTTATAATAGAACCATATTTTGATTTTTTCATAAGAGGAATTGTTTGTTTTGTAAAATAAAAATGACTTATTACATTTACATACAAAGTTCTTACCCAATCTCTAGAGTTTAATTTTTCAATTGAACCCGTTGGTCCTGCAATACCAACATTATTGATTAAACCATCTAAATATTTGAATTTTTTTTTTATATCTTTAAAAAATTTAATTACTGCAGATTCTTTTGAAGCATCAACATTTGCAGCAAAAATTTTCTTATTATATTGAGGATGTTTTTTGATTTTATTTAATGCCGAATTATCGATATCACACAAATAAACTGAAGCACCCTTTGCAACGCAAATTTTGGTCGTTGCCCACCCTATTCCGGAAGCTCCACCAGAAATTACGATTTTTTTATTTTGTAGACTGTTGCTCGACATAAGCTTTGGACTTTGTCAAAGCTTTGGATAATTCTTTTTCAGTAATGTATCCTTTGACATCTCCACTTTTATCAACAACCTCTACATCTGCATCGGTACAACAAACTTGAGGCAAAAACTCATCTATAAATGCATCCTCATTAACCTTTATAGTGTTTTTATTATTTGTCCCATTACTTTTATATTGTTCAGGAGACAACATAATTATTTTAGCTTTAATAACTTTGGAGCGATTTACGTCTTTTACAAACGCAGCGACATAATCATCCGCTGGTTTCATAATAATATCTATTGGAGATCCAACTTGAACTAAACGACCGTGATTTAAAATTCCTATATGATCTCCAAGTCTTAAAGCTTCATCCAAATCGTGTGTAATAAAAAGTATGGTTTTTTTTATTTCGGCCTGTAATTCAATAAGTTGCTTTTGCATGTCGCTTCGAATAAGT
>JAESSC010000115.1 GCA_016764285.1 Pelagibacteraceae bacterium | reverse complement strand
GATACATTGGCTTCAGCCCTTTTAGCAAATGGAGTGCATTTAGTCGGTAGAAGTTTTAAATATCATCGACCTAGAGGAATATTTAGTTCTGGAGCCGAAGAAACAAATGCGCTAGTTCAAGTTATTAAGGATAAAGGAAAAACAGATCCAAACCTAAGGGCAACACAAATTGAAATTTTTGAAGGATTTAATGCTGAAAGTCAAAACTGTTGGCCTACAGTAAATTTTGATGTAGGAGCGATTAATAATTTGTTCTCTCCTATTATTCCTGCAGGTTTTTATTATAAAACATTTATGTGGCCTGCAAATCTTTGGGAAAAATATGAACATTTTATAAGAAAAGCAGCGGGTTTAGGTAAATCTCCTACAGAAAATGATCCGGATATTTATGATCACAAATATTATCATTGTGACGTCCTAATTGTAGGTACCGGGCCAGCAGGCTTATCTGCTGCAACAGTTGCTGTAAAAGCTGGAAAGAAAGTTCTTTTAGTTGACGAAAGATCCCATTCTGGTGGAAATCTTTCATTCGCTGACGAAGAACTTACTAAAATAAATGAACTTAAACCCTTAGAATGGATAAAAAAAACTTGTTCTGAATTACAAAATAATAAAAATATTAAGATTCTAAATAGAACTAGTGTAGCCGCTTATCATAATTATAATTATTTAATTATGATGCAAAATTTATCCGACCACTTATCCGAAAAAGAAAAAAAAGGAAAAATAAGACAACGTTTATGGAAAGTTAGAGCAAAAAAAGTAATTTTAGCTACTGGATCAATCGAAAGACCAATGGTTTTCGATTGTAACGACAGACCAGGTATAATGTTGTCCTCGGCAGTAAGACAATACATTAATTATTACGGCGTAAAATGTGGAAATAATGTTGTTATTTTTACAAATAACGATGATGCATATGAAACAGCAATAAGCTTACATAATAAAGGTGTTAAAATAGAAGCGATTGTCGATATCAGATCACGGTCAGACGGAGATTTACCCAAAAAATGTAATGAACTAGGAATAAAAATATTATGGAAAAATACTATTGTTTACACAGAAGGTTACAAAAAAATTAATAAAGTTCATGTAATGGAACTTTCAAACGATAATAGCAGTACAATTAGAAATAAATTGAAAATTAATTGTGATTTATTATGTGTTTCTGGTGGTTATACTCCTGCTATTCATTTATTTACTCAATCAGGTGGCAGACTAATTTTTAACGAAGAAAAATATTATTTCCACCCAAAATCAGCATCACTTAGTCAAATTTCTGTGGGATCTTGTAATGGAACATTTAGCCTAAAAAAAATTATTGAAGAAACTCAAACAAAAACAAATGAATTTTTAAATTTAACACACAATAACCAATATAATATTACTGAATCCAAGAGTGGCAATTTTGAAAACATATGGCTTTTACCTTCTGATAAAATTTCAGGAAAAACCAAACCATTTGTAGATTATCAAAATGACACAACTGCAAATGATATTAAGTTGGCTTTAAGAGAAGGTTATAAATCTATAGAACATGTTAAACGGTATACGACAACAGGAATGGCTACCGACCAAGGGAAAATAGGAAATATGCACGCACTGGGAATAGTATCTGAAATTACTAATACAAAAATGAGTGAATTAGGAACTACAACTTTTCGACCACCATATACCCCATTAACTTTTGGAGCTATTGTTGGAAGAAACGTAAAACAATTTTTTGATATTGTAAGAAAAACACCCATTCATACATGGCATGAAAAACATGGAGCAAAATTTGAAGATGTCGGACAATGGAAAAGAGCTTGGTATTACCCAAATAAGAACGAAAGCATGTATGAAGCCGTCCAAAGAGAATCAAAGGCAGCAAGAAACGATGCGGGAATTTTAGATGCTTCAACATTAGGTAAGATTGATATTCAAGGTAGCGATACATCTGAATTTTTAAATCGTGTTTACACCAATGCCTGGAGTAAATTAGCAATAGGCAAATGCAGATATGGTCTAATGCTTAATGATGATGGTATGGTTTACGATGATGGCGTAACCACAAGATTAGGTGATAACCATTATATAATGACAACAACTACTGGAGGGGCGGCTTCAGTAATGAATAAGTTAGAAGATTTTTTACAAACAGAATGGCCCGAACTTAATGTGTATTTAACTTCTGTAACTGATCATTTTGCTACTGTGAGTGTTTGTGGTCCCCACAGCAAAAAAATATTAGAAAAAGTTGTCAAAAACGTAGATTTTTCTGATCAAAATTTTTCTCATATGAGCTTTAAGGAAGGTGTAATTGATAACATAAAGTGTCGTGTAATGAGAATAAGTTTCACGGGTGAATTAAGTTACGAGATAAACATACAATCTAATTATGGTCAAGCGACATGGGAAAAATGCATGGAAGCAGGAAAAGAGTTCGGAATAACTCCTTATGGTACTGAAGCTATGCACTTATTAAGAGCTGAAAAAGGTTTTATAATTGCAGGACAAGAAACAGACGGCACAATTACTCCAGTTGATTTACAAATGGATTGGATCATAAGTAAGAAAAAATATGATTTTATAGGAAAAAGATCACTGTACCGATCTGATACTATGAGAGAAAATAGAAAACAACTTGTTGGACTTCTTACAAGTGACCCTAAAGAAATTCTAGAGGAAGGAGCACAAATTGTTGAAGAGGTAAAAAGTAAACCTCCAATGGATATGTTAGGTCACGTGACTTCTAGCTACTACAGTCCAAATTTAAACAAATCAATCGCTTTAGCTGTTGTAAAAAATGGGAAAAAATTGAAAGGAAAGAAACTTTTTGTACCTATGCCAAATAAAATTATCGAAGTTACTGTTTCAGATACAGTTTTTTTAGATAAAGAGGGAGTTCGGTTAAATGCTTGATTTCTTTACATCAGTTACCGAAAGTCAATCTTACAATAATTTTTCTATGAAAGAAAAAACTCCCATAGCTAAAATTAATCTGCGAGGTAATCTGGAAAATAAGGAATTTGTAAGCAAGGTAGGAAAAATTCTTGGAATGATACTACCTAATGAAGCCTGTAGTACGTCTAACAAAGAAAAAATTACTTCGTTATGGCTGGGACCTAATGAATGGCTCTTGGTTTCAAATAACGAAATACCAAAAGAAACTAATACCTACGAACTTGAGCAAGTGCTGTTTGATAATATTAGTAAAACTAACTTAGGAGCGATAACAAATGTTACCGATCACTTCACAATTTTTAAATTATCAGGCTCAAATATTTTTGAAGTACTTTCCAAAGGATGTCCTTTTGATTTTAGCTCAGAAGATTTTGGAGACAACAAAGTCGTTCAAACAATATTAAATCATGTCGATGTTACTATTCATCGAAAAAATGAAAATGATGTTGATTTATATGTAAGAAGATCGTTTGCCGGTTACTTATGGGATTGGTTAAAAGATTCCGCTAATTTAATTTAAATTTCTTTTGATATAGGCACTTACAAAAGCAAAAAGGCACAATACATAAATCCAATTAAAGAAGCAATAACTCCAAAAAAAAGTTTGGAAACTACCATCAAACATTTTAGCCATAATTATTGTGGGGACAAATAAAATAACATTTCTTATTATATTTAAATACATTGAGTAAGTTGATTTCTTTATAGCCATAAAAAAACCATTACTTATAAAAAAAATTGGATACGCAGGAAAAATTAGAGCAGATATTTTTAAATAAGTTGTTCCAAAGCTGATTACATCTTGATTATTAGAAAAAATGCTAACAATTTTGTCTGCTGATAAGAAAATTATTAATCCAGAAATTAGCATAAGAGTAAAACCATACATAACTGCCTTAAAATAAGATTCTTTAACTCTTGAAAAATTTTTCGCTCCAAAATTCTGACCAATGATGGATATAATAGCTGTGTTGAGTCCTAGAACAGGTAATAAAAGTATTTGTTCAAAACGAGCAGCTGATCCATATCCTGCCGTTGCATATTCACCGAAAACTCCGATATATGCAAATATTATAAAATTACCTACAGAAATTAATAATAAAGCGGCTGAGATTGGTGCTGATTGAAAAAATAAATTTTTTAATAAATAAACTTTTGGATAAAAATATTTTATCGATATGTCTTTAATCCTACTCGATTTAATTATTTTATTAAAAATAATAAGCAATCCAACAAACTGAGCAACAATTGTTGCCACACCTATTCCAACGATTCCCATAGCAGGTATAAAACCGAAGCCAAAAATAAATAGAGGATTTAAAATTATATTCAGAAAAAAACTCAAAATGAGTATATTTCTAAATGTTTTTGTATCACCATCAGCATGAAGCAAAGAATTCAAAGCAACTACCATGATAAATACAATTGACCCAGCAAATATTACATTTGTATATTTAAGACTTAATAAAATTACTTCATCATCTGAACCCATCAATGCAAACAAGCTTGGAGAAAATACTAACCCGATAATTGTAATTAATATTGAAATTAAAAAAGCATAAATAATAGTATTAGCAAAGTATCCTAAAACCTTTTCTTTATTATTTTCTCCGATACTATTAGCAATTAAAGACGTGCCTCCTACGGTAACACCAACACAAGCAGCTATTATAATAAAATAAATTGGGAAAGATTTAGCTAGGGCTGATAATGCTTCTGGAGAAATCTTACCTGCAAAAAATGTATCAACGACATTAAACAAAGTCTGAAAAAGTGTACCAACGCTGGCCGGTAGTGCTATTTTTTTAATTAAACTTGGAATTGGATCTTTAGTTAAACTTAAAGCTGAATTCATGATAATAAAAAAAAGAATTAAAATTCTTTTTGATAGATGTGAGGTTTATTCAATTGTTTTGCAATTAAAATTTGTTTCTGTCTCATTGCAAATCTATCTTTTTGTAATTGTGTTAGTTTATTATAACAATGCGGACACGAAATACCGTCCTTATATTTTTTAGATTTTTTCTCAAATTGAGAAATTGGCATTCTACATCCTCTGCACATAGAATAAGTACCTAATGATAGCTTATGTTTAACTGATACCCTATTATCAAAAACGAAACATTCTCCTTCCCATAAGCTTTTTTTGGCATTTACTTTATTCAAATAACTAAGAATGCCACCATTAAGTTGAAATACATTTTTAAAACCTTTTTGTTTAAGAAAATTTGAAGCTTTTTCGCAACGTATTCCACCAGTACAAAACATTGCAATTTTTTTATTCTTTTTAAGTTTATTAAAGTATTTTGGAAATTCTCTAAAGCTATTAACTTTAGGATTAACAGCTCCTTTAAAAGTTCCAACTTTATATTCAAATGGTTTTCTAATATCAATTAAAGTTACATTTTGGTCTGATATTAAATTGTTCCATTCATTTGGGTTAACATATTGACTTATTTTTTTTTCACTAATTTTCAATTTTAGTCCGATAGGAACAACTTCTTTTTTTATTTTAACTTTTGCTCTATAAAAAGGTTGAAACTTACACTTTGAAGAGTTTTGACTATCAAAAAAATCTATAGATAATTTATTTTTAATATGACGTATACAACTATTAACATTTAGTTTTTTACCAGCAATAGTTCCGTTAACACCTTCTGGAGATAGAATTACGGTACCCCTGACAGATTTTGATAAAAGGTATCTCTTCAATTTTTCTTTATACAGACCGCATTTATTAATTTTTTTAATTTTATAAAAACCTTGAATATTAAACATCTATAACTTTCTGCAAATTGTTAAACCATCGCCTAATGCTAAAATAGTTTTTTCAGTTCTTCTATCATTTTTTATATATTTATTAAACTCTCTCATTATTTGAGTTTGTTTATCATTTATTGATTTTTTTACTACGTCACCATGCCACAAAACATTATCGAAAATTATAAGACCGTTTTTTTTAATTAAATTCAGAGATAAATCAAAGTAATTTATGTAATTACCTTTATCAGCATCCACAAAGATTAAATCAAATGTTCTTCTATTTTTCGAAAAAATTTTTAAAGTTTCTAATGCGGAAGCAATTTCAGTATTTATTTTATTTTCCAAATTTGCTTTTTTAAAAAAAGTCTTTGCCACTTCACTTATTTTTACATCATGATCTAAAGTTATTATTTTACCCTTGTCTGGTAAAGCTAGAGCCATAGTTAGAGCACTAAATCCCGTAAAAGTTCCTATTTCTAAGCAGTTTACAACCTTATAAAGTTTTATAATCAACTGAAGAAAATGACCCTGAGTTTCTGAAATTTGCATCCTTTGAATATCTCCGAGAGTTTTATTGTGGTTTAAAATATCTTTTTGTACTGGATGTAATGGATAGCTATGATCATAAACGTAATCTAATAAGTCTTGGGTAACTTCAATATTTTTGAGCATACTTATTTTAACTTTGATTTAAGGATTGTATTAACAAGTTGAGGATTAGCCTTTCCTTCAGAAATTTTCATAACTTGACCAACAAAAAAACCAAAAAGCTTTTCTTTTCCAGATTTGTATTGCTCAACCTTGTCTTTGTTTTTTGATAATATTTCTAAAATAATTTTTTCTAATTCCTTAGGATCGCTTTGTTGTTTTAGTCCTTTTGACTCAACAATTGTTTCTGGATCTTCATCATTTAATTGCATTATTTCAAAAACCTCTTTTGCAATTCGACCAGAAATTTTACCCAATGAAATCATTTTAATCAAAGTTGATAAATTTTTTGCACTAACGGGAGATTTTGAAATAGAAATATTTTTTTTATTTAAAACAGCAAACAAATCTCCTGTAATCCAATTTGTCGCTAATTTTTTATCGCAGTTTTTAATTACTTCTTCATAATAGACTGAAATTTCTTTTTCAGAAACTAAAATATTCGCTTCATAAGCTGATAAATGATGTTGCTTAATAAATCTTTCTTTTTTTTCATCAGGCAATTCGGGTAATTCTTTTTTTAATTTATCTATTAAACTTTGTTCCAAATTAAGTGGCAATAAATCTGGATCTGGAAAATATCTATAATCATGAGCATCTTCTTTAGATCTCATTGATCTTGTAGTATTCTTTTTAGTATCAAACAATCGTGTCTCTTGATCTATTTGTTTGTTGTCTTCAAGAAGTTCTACTTGCCTTTTGGCTTCATATTCAATCGCCATTTGCATAAATTTAATTGAGTTCACATTTTTAATTTCACATCTAGTACCTAATTCTTTTTCTCCAAGTTTCCTTACAGAAACATTTACATCGGCTCTTAACGAACCCTCTTGCATGTTTCCGTCACAGGTTCCAAGATATCTCATAATTGCTCTTAATTTCTTGACATATGCATTCACTTCATTTGGTGATCTTAAATCTGGTTTACTAACTATTTCCATGAGCGCTATACCAGATCTATTTAAATCAACAAAAGAGTGATCTGGATCTATATCGTGAATACTTTTGCCTGCATCTTGTTCAAGATGAAGTCTTTCAATTCGAACTTTTTTAGTGCCATAGGGCATATCAAGAATCACCTCACCTTCTCCTACAATGGGATTTTTGTATTGTGAGATCTGATAACCTTGAGGAAGATCTGCATAAAAATAGTTTTTTCTATCAAAAATGGAATTTAAATTTATCTTGGCTTTTAAACCTAAGCCTGTTTTTACACTCTGTTCTATACAAAATTGATTTATTACAGGAAGCATACCTGGAAATGCACAGTCAACAAGGCTAACTTGAGTGTTGGGTTCTGCTCCAAATTTAGTAGGAGATGATGAAAAAAGTTTTGATTTAGATAAAACTTGTGCATGTACTTCTAAACCAATAATAACTTCCCACTTAGCTTTTTTTCCTTGTATAAAATAATCAAATTTCTTTTCAGACATTATTTCCACCAAACTTTAATATTTCTTTTAAAATTTGCCCTTTTTTGTATTGCTAGAGATAAATTTAAAATAGTTTGTTCGTCAAAGGGTTTGCCTATTAGTTGAAGTCCTAAAGGTAATTTATTTTTATCATATCCTGAAGGTACGGAAATTGCTGGTAAGCCAGCCAAATTAACTGGAACTGTAAATACATCATTTAAATACATAGAAACTGGGTCATCTTTTTTATCACCCATTTTAAATGCTGCACTAGGTGTTGATGGAGTTAAAATGGCGTCAACATCTTTAAAGGCTTGATCAAAATCATTTTTAATCAATTGTCTAGCTTTTTGTGCCTTCAAATAGTAAGCATCATAATAACCTGAAGACAAAACATAGGTACCAATTAAAATTCGTCTTTTAACTTCATCACCAAAACCTTCTGATCTGGTGTTTTCATACATTTCAATTAAATTGCTGCCTTTAGATCTATGACCATACTTAACTCCATCATATCTAGCCAAGTTTGATGAAGCTTCAGCAGGAGCAACAATATAATATGCTGGTAGTGCATACATTGTGTGAGGCAAAGAAATATTTTTTATAATTGCGCCGGCATCTTTTAAATAGTCCATACCCTTTTTCCAAAGCTCATCTATTTCGGAAGGCATATTTTCAACTCTATATTCTTTTGGAATTCCAATTTTTAAATCTTTTACTTTGTCAGTTAAATTAGAATTGTAATTATCAACTTTAATGTCAACAGATGTGGAATCTTTCGGATCATAACCTGCTATAGCTTGAAGTAACAAAGAGCAATCTTCAACTGTCTTTGTCATAGGTCCTGCTTGATCCAATGACGACGCAAAAGCTACAATACCCCATCTAGAACATCTTCCATAGGTTGGCTTTAAACCTACGGTACCTGTAAATGATGCGGGTTGTCTAATTGATCCACCAGTATCTGTTCCTACTGTAACGGGCGTAAGACTTGATGCTAATGCTGAAGCAGATCCTCCAGAAGATCCGCCGGGGACTAATTTATCTCCAAATGGATTTGTAACATTTCCAAAAAAACTAGTTTCATTAGATGATCCCATTGCAAATTCATCACAATTTAATTTTCCTAAT
>JAESSC010000114.1 GCA_016764285.1 Pelagibacteraceae bacterium | reverse complement strand
TGGCCAGCAAATCTATTTGGCAGACCTTGAATATGATAATGATCGCTGATTTTTGAATAGGTATTTAATCCTGGATGGACCCAAGGTAAATGGTAGCTTTCGCAGTAATTTTCTATTGCAAATTTCCAATTACATTTAGCTTTTAATTGAAAATAACCCAAGTCTTTTGAGTGTCGAATTAACTTTTGATCATTTTTCGACCAAAATTTTGACCAACGATCACTTAAAGGTTTGATATATTTATCAAAGGAGACTTCATTATTTGAAATATTAACAACAATCATATCTAGCCAAACATAAGAACGAACTTCTTTAAGTCCACTGGAAGACTTATCAAAACCTTCTGCCTCATGTTTATCCATTCCGCCAAGATTAGGTGTTGCAATAAGTGTGCCATCTAAATTGTATGACCAAGAATGATAAGGACAACGTAAAACATTTTTTATACTGCATTGCTTTTGTAAAATTTTATACCCTCTGTGGCTACAAACATTATGATAAACTTTAATTTGTTTTTTTTTATTACGTAATATAATCAAAGGAATTCCTAATAAATCAAAAGTTTTTGCATCACCTGGATTGGGAACTGAACTTGCAACACCAATAACAACCCATTTATCTTCAAACAATTTTTTTCTTTCTATTATTGAGTATTCTATGCTGTTGTAACATTCGTTGGGCAAGCCATGAGCTTTAGAAATAGGTAGATTAACCACATCTAATTTTTCTTTATTTATAATGTCGTAAATATTTTTTTGTCCATTAAGCTTGTGAACCATATAAAAATCCTAGCATTTTAATATAAATAGGCAATACATTTTAAATGAAACCTCTAGACATTCACCCGGGTCCACTGCTATATCCCAGAGATTATGAATTTCTCTTTGGAAATTACCATGAAGACAGATTTATCGACCCTGCCCAAGGTTAAGGATGTCTATATAACACAGTTACCAGGCAATGATTTTAGGGAAGTAGCCAGTAAGGCTGAGGAGCTTGCGGATTTAGGCTTTAATCCGGTTCCTCATTTTTCAGCTCGATCAATTAAAAACCTCACTGAATTAAAAGAGTATGTAAGCAGATGTAAAGATGGAGGAGTCAAACAAGCTCTTGTCATCGGAGGGAGCTCGCAGCCCATTGGAGATTTTCATTGTTCTTTACAATTATTAGAAACTGGATTATTCGAGGGTCTTAAGATAGGAATCGCTGGACATCCTGATGGATCCCCTGATATATCCGACTCTGATTTAGAAAAAGCTATGATCGATAAGAAGCCTTACGCAGATTATATTGTGACTCAATGGTTGTTGGAGGTTGCTCCAATTATCAAGTTTATTTCTAAACAAACGTTACCAGTTTATGCGGGGATTACCGGTCCTTTAACAATTAGTAACCTGCTTAAGTTTGCAAGTATTGTTGGGGCAAAAAATTCACTAAACTTTCTTAAGTCTAATATGACTAAAGCATTTGATTTATTAAAACCTAAAGATCCAAACGATATAATAGAAAAACTCAAGGGAGTTACTGAGAATTTTCATATTTACACATTTGGTGGTTTAAAAGAAACAAACAAATGGTTAATGGATAATAATTATGTCTAAAAAAAAGAAGAAAAAAAATAAAACAAAATTAAAATCATTTAAAACTGAAAAAGTTAATTACAATAAAGTTAAACATGCGATATCAGTTGATCAATCTGATAGGCATGTGCCGTATAATCTTAGACAAAGTGGTTCTACAAAAGTGGAAATGTTGATTTCCACACGTGTGAGAAAATCACCTTATTGGCATTTATCGATGAAAGCAGGATGTTGGAGAGCCACAATTTATAATCGCGTTTATCATCCAAGAGGATATGTAAGACCTGAAAAGGGCGGGGCAATGGTTGAGTATAAAGCGATAAAAAATCACGTTACGATGTGGAACGTTGCTGTCGAGAGACAAATTCGTGTTAAAGGGCCAGACGCTGAAAAATTTACTGATTATGTCATTACGCGAGATGCAACAAAAATTTCAACAATGAGAGGACGTTACGTTATTCTTTGTAATTATAAAGGCGGAGTGCTCAATGATCCAGTTTTGATGAGAGTAGCAGATGATGAATTTTGGTTTAGTTTATCAGATTCTGACATTGGAATGTATTTACAAGGTGTTAATGCTAACAAAAGATTCAATGTTGAAATTGACGAAATCGACGCTTGTCCAGTGCAAATTCAAGGTCCAAAAGCTAAAGCCTTAATGCAAGATTTAATTGGCGATCAAGTTGATATGAATAATATTCCATTTTACGGTTTGGCTGAAGCTAAAGTTGGTGGAAGAAGTTGCGTTATTTCACAATCAGGATTTTCTGGAGAAGCGGGTTATGAAATTTATCTTCGTAACGCAACTTTATATGCGGAGGATATGTGGAATGCTGTGCTTAAAGCTGGGAAAAAACATAAGTTAATGGTTATTGCTCCTGCACACCACAGAAGAATTCAAGCAGGCATATTATCTTGGGGTCAAGATATGGATCAAGAACATAATCCATTCCAATGTAATTTAGGTTACCAAGTTTCTTTATCGGGAAAAGGTGAGTGGAATAAACAAACAGATTATGTAGGTAAAGATGCTTTAGAGACAATGAAAGAACAACTTAAAAATGGAGTAAAGCCATACAAACTCCAACTTGTTGGACTTGAATTGGGAGGAAAACCAATCGAAGAATATGCGCCAGATTTTTGGTTAATTTCAAATTCAAGTGGTGGTAAACCAGTAGGTTATATTACATCACCTTGGTATCATCCCGAAAAAAGACAAAATATTGCAATGGGCTATGTTCCCTATGAAGGGAATTTAAACACTAAAGGATTTCCAATTGGTAATTTTGGTAAAAAATATAAAGTTCATTTACCAAAAAAATATTCTAATAAACCAGTTGATGCAGTAGTTGTTCCGATACCGTTTACGCAATCTTTTAACGTTAATACGCGAGAAGCAGAAGTTTTAGCTATTTTAAATAAATAATTAGATATTAAAGCTTGCTTTAATACCGTCGATTATAAATTGAGTTGCTAAGGCTGCTAGGATAAAAGCCATAACTCTTGCGGTCGCATGTAGGATCTGTTTAGGCAGAAATTTTACAATAAAGATTGCACCAATCATTAGAATTAAACTAACAACTAATGCGGCTATTAAAGCAAGAATTACT
>JAESSC010000113.1 GCA_016764285.1 Pelagibacteraceae bacterium | reverse complement strand
GATCTAGTTCGTTTTTGGTACGGAGCACTTTTTCTTTTTGCAAGTTCACATGCTTTAATTCACGAAGGACATGTGCGAGTGGATGTTCTTTATACTAATTTTAGCGACAAGGTAAAAGCTTGGTCTAATACGATTGGATCTTTTTTTCTGGGAATTCCACTTTGCCTAACCATAATATTTTTAGGAATGAGTAGTAAAGCAAGCATCATTAATAGTCCATTACTTAGTTTTGAAGTTACTCAACAAGGAACTAGTGGTTTGTATGTTAAATATTTAATGGCGGCTTTTTTAGCTATTTTTGCCTTAAGTATGTTAACTCAATTTACAAGTTATTTTATGAAAAATTCTTTTAAAATTTTAAATAATTCTTAATACCATTTACATGGAAACATTTTTTCTTTTAATTTTAGTCTTAACAATGATAACTGCACTTGCTTCCGGTTTTCCAGTTGCGTTTGCTCTTCCAGGCTCAGCAATTGTTTCCATCTTATTAGCAGCATTATTTGGTTATCTTATTGAAGGAAATGCGAGTGCTTATTTTGCACAAGACGGTCCTATTGAATGGTTAACAGCGGGTATTACAAATTTTAGAGCTGTTTATTGGGAAGTAGAGGGAGACACACTTATTGCAATTCCATTATTCATCTTTATGGGAATAATGTTGCAACGTTCTAAAATTGCCGAAGATTTATTAGTTACAATGGGACAACTCTTTGGACCAATTCCTGGTGGCTTGGGTATATCAGTAATTTTTGTTGGAGCATTACTTGCAGCAACAACTGGAATTGTTGGTGCTACCGTTATTGCAATGGGATTAATTTCTTTGCCAGCCATGCTGAATAATAAATACGATAAATCTTTAGCCAGTGGCATTGTATGTTCTTCAGGAACATTAGGACAAATAATTCCACCATCAATTGTTTTAATTATTTTAGCGGATCAATTAGGTAGTGCAACCGATGTAGCTAATACAATGAGAATTGCAGAGTATAAAAAAATATCAGACGAATTCGGTATGCCTGGAGAATTTGCAGTGACTTCGACTAGTGCTGGTGACATGTTTCTTGGGGCTCTTTTGCCAGGTCTGGTTCTTGTAGGTTTGTATATGTTGTATATTTTTATTTATGCAAGGTTTAAACCTAATGCCGCTCCACCCATACCCTATGAAGGAAAGTTTGATGCAGCATTTTGGTTAAAAGTTTTATTGATAATAATTCCACCTTTAGCTTTAATTTTTGCAGTTTTAGGTTCAATTCTTTTAGGTGTTGCAACAGTTAATCAGGCTGGTTCTATAGGAGCCATTGGTGCAACAATTATGGCTGGATATCGCCTCTCCAAAGGTAAAAAAAATGCTTATACGCCAATGATTGTTGCTTTTATTTCTTTAATAATAATTCTTATATTAAGCAGTTTTTTTAATTTAAATATAAAAAGTATAGAAAACAAACAAAGTTTAATAGCAATTTTAGTGACTATTTTTTTTGTTTTTTGTTTCTTATTTGCTATTGGATGGAGTTTTTGGAGAACTTTCAAAATTGATAATGTTTTAAAAAAAGTTGTTACAGATACATGTGTAACAACATCAATGGTATTTATAATTCTTCTTGGGGCGGCAATGTTAACTGCGGCGTTTCGTGCATTTGGTGGAGAAGAACTTGTAAGAGATTTTTTACAGGAATTACCAGGAGGTTTTTGGACACAATTTATTGTTGTGATGGCAGTAATTTTTTTATTAGGTTTTTTTCTTGATTTTATTGAAATTGCAGTTGTGGTCGTTCCTATTATTGCGCCAATTCTATTGGCCGATCCATCAGCGAATATTACCGCAGTTTGGTTAGGTGTGATGATTGGTGTTAATATGCAAACCTCATTTTTAACTCCACCATTTGGATTTTCTTTATTTTATCTTAAAGGCGTTGCTCCAAAATCTGTTACTACTATTGATATTTGGAAAGGTGCGACTCCATTTATTATATTGCAATTAATTGGCTTAGGAATTGTTGGATTTTATCCTACGTTGGTAAACTATTTACCTAATCGGACTTATTTAACATCAGATGTCGCTCCACCTGCAAAGAATCCTAGGCTACAATACTGTTTGCAAGAATATAAATTTTTAAATTATAAAAATAATGAAACTGAATTAAGAAATCATATTTCAAACGCTCAATTATTGAATATTGATTATATTCCAGAGGACAAAACTGAAATTTTTCGTTCACATTTTGCAAAGGCTTTACTAACTTTTGATTTAGTGAACAATGTGAGAAAAAGCGAAACCGAATATAATTTGTTCGCAAAAGACTATAAATCTCTTCATTTCAAAGTAAGAAAAATTCAAAAAAAATTGCTTAAAATAGATAGTAAAATAAAAAAATTAGAATCTGATTTAAGAAATTTGGATAAAGATGACCTTTCAAATGAAAAAGACAAGATTGAAAAAGAAATCAACGATTTAAAATATGAAAAAACTAAAATAGAAGAAAATATTCCTCAGAATTGGAATGAGCAAAATATGAAATATAAAAATTTTGCTAAAAATAAAAATATTTCCACAAAAAAATACAGGAGAAATGTGGATGAGTCTTATGAAGAATTAAATATAATTAAAACAATTATAAAAGATGGATCAAAACTTAATGTTCTTTTAAAAGACATCAATTCATTAAATGATGAAATAAAAAAAGAAAATTTAAGCGAGATTGAGAATAAGGTAGATGACTTGCTTGAAAAATTAAATGAAATTTCAGGAATAGATGAAATAATATTTAACCTAGATGAGATTAGCTCTATGATTCAAGAAGATGAGATTGATTTTGAAAAAATAACTAATTTAATGAAAGAAAATATAACTATATTTAATAAGGAAGTTGATTGGAGAAAAAAAGCCTTTGGCTCTTTGCTCGCAAAATTAGATCAATATGATGATGCAATAAAAGATACAATTGGATTAAGACTTCAGGAACGACTGACGAAAAAACAAGCAAAAATTGTATCTAGCTGTAAAGCTATTCATAGAGATATTTCTCTTAATTTTTAATTTATAACCCCAGAGCATATCCATCTTTTCTCGGATCAGATCCACCAATTAACAGTCCTTTTTGCCAATCAATTTGAATTGCTTGACCACCTCCGAGATACTCGTTAATGCGAACTGTTTTATGTCCCTTTTTTTTAAGATCGTTTTCAGTTCTTTTACTAATTCCGGACTCGAGTTGATAAATATTGTTAAAATGAAAAGCTCTTGGGAAAGAGATAGCTTCTTGAGGACTCATGTTGTAATCAAGAATATTATTTAATACATGTGTTTGACCGACTGGTTGAAACTGACCTCCCATTACACCATATGAAAGGATTGGTTTATTAGCATCATTACAAACCATACCAGGAATAATTGTATGCAAAGGCCTTTTTAATCCATCAATACAATTTGGGTGATTTTCTTCTAATCTAAAATTTGTACCTCTGTTTTGAAATAATATTCCGGTGTTGTCAGTAGTAATTCCGCTACCAAAAGCGTAACAAATTGAATTAATAATTGATACAGCGTTAAAATCTTTATCAACAACAGTTAGATAAACAGTTTCAGGATGTGCAGGTATATCTAAGTTTCCAACATTATAACATTTGTCCATAGAAATTTTCTTAACAGCTTCATCAATAGCTATTTGTGATAAGATATTTTTCAGATTTAAATTTATAAATTTTGGATCTCCAATATTTTTTTCTCTAATTGAATAAGCTAATTTAGTAACTTCTGCCTCGAT
>JAESSC010000108.1 GCA_016764285.1 Pelagibacteraceae bacterium | reverse complement strand
TTTTCAACAGTAACTCCTGAACCTTTGCTCCAAGTATCAATGTAGGCTTTTTGTTGTGACATTGTATAAGCCCCACCCCAAGATACGAAAGTAATATCTGCAAATGCCGATGAGACAAATGCCAATGATATCAATCCGAGGAAAGAAGCTTTTATCAATTTAAACATATATACCCTCTTTTTTATTGATTAATTATACGTATAAGTCGCCAATTTAAACATATTGGGAAAGTGGTGTAAAATAAAAAAAGGATTAATTTATCTTAAGTCTAGTGCTCTGGAATCGCTAGCTTTCCAAGAAAGTTTAACGGATGTTCCTTCTTTTAAGTTTGCTCCCTTATAAGAATTAGGAACTTTTACAATAAATTGGTCGTTACCACAAACTTCTACTCGAGTTCGAATGTGATCTCCCAAATAAATTAATTCTTTAACCTTAGCATCAAATATGTTTTCAAAATTTTTCTCAGATGAATTAATTTCAACTCGTTCCGGACGCAATGATACTGTTGATGCATCCCCTACGGCATGAACATTTATTTTGATAGCTTTAATCTCATCTCCTCGATCGGTTGTGATAACACACATATTGCCATTAATCGATTTAACCTTTCCTTTGATTTGATTATTTTCTCCAATAAACTGCGCAACAAATGCATTCTCTGGTTTTTCATATAAAATATCTGGCGTTGAAAGTTGTTGAATTATTCCATCATTAAAAACTGCAATACGGTTTGACATTGTTAATGCTTCGCCTTGGTCATGTGTAACATAGACAACTGTAATTCCAATTTGTTCATGAATGTGCTTAATTTCATATTGCATTTGTTCACGAAGTTTTTTATCCAGGGCACCTAAGGGCTCATCCATTAAAACGAGTCTCGGCTCAAAAACTAGCGCTCTTGCTAATGCAACACGTTGTTGTTGACCACCAGATAATTGTAACGGCATACGATTACCAAAATCTCCAAGTTCAACCATTGACAGAGCTTTTGCAACTTTATCTTTAATATCAGACTTATTTAATTTTCTAACTTCGAGAGGAAACGCAAGATTTTCATTTACCGTCATGTGTGGAAACAAAGCATAATTTTGAAAAACCATTCCAATTCCTCTTTTGTATGGCGGAATGTTACTAATAGCTTCTCCATCCAAATATATTTCTCCACTCGTTGGTGTTTCGAAGCCAGCAATCATCATTAAGGTTGTTGTTTTTCCTGAACCAGAAGGTCCAAGCATGGTAAGAAATTCACCTTTTGGAATATTTAAATTAAGATCGGTAACGACTAAAACCTCACCGTCGTAACTTTTGTCTACTTTTTCAAATTTTACGAAACTTTCCAATGTCGACATATGAATAATAATTTAAAACATACTTGAAATTTTTTTCAAGGTAATTATCCTTTTATATGCAATTCTCTAGATAAATGGCAGAATAATTCAGATCCTTGTTCTGTAACTCTTACTGATTCGCTCACTTCAACACCCCAGTCTCCAAATTGCATAACCGCTATCATGTGGAAAGTAACGTTCGATTGTAAAACAGTTTTATCGCCCTTTAATATATTTAAAGTTTGTTCACCCCAATCTGGAGGGTAACCAATACCTATAGAATATCCTGTTCGTGAATCTTTTTTTATTCCATGTTTATCCAGAACTTGCCAAAATTTTTGAGCAACATCATCTGCAGTATTACCAGGTTTAGTTGCTGAGATTCCAGCATCTAGTGCTTCATTAGTTGCTTTCATGGTGTCGATTTTTTTTTGGTTTTTTTTACCCAACAATACTGTTCTTGCCATAGGGCAATGATATCTCCTATAAACCCCTGCTATTTCAATAATTGTTGCCTCTCCTGAAACAAATTTATCTTCAGTCGCTGTCAAATGTGATGCTGAAGTTCCTTTTCCTGTCGGCAATAAAGTTCCAATGCTAGGATAATCACCACCAAATTCTGGTGTACCATTAAACAAAGCTTTTTGAATATCTGCAACAGCATCACATTGTCTTACACCTGGATTAATGCTTTTAAAAGCTGTCTTCATTGCACTTTCGGTTATTCGAGCAGCTGATTGCATTAATTTAATCTCAGCATTTGATTTAACAACTCTTACCCAATTTACTAAACGTTCTGCATCTTTAATTTTTGCATTTGGCAAACCTGTTTTTATTGTTTCATAACAAAGTGCTGTAAAATAATGGCTATCCATTTCAAGGCCAATGTTCGATCTTTCCCATTTTCTTTGTTTTATTATTTCAACTAAATATTGGTAAGGATGTAATGGCCAAGTATGAATATACTTTTCATCATACTTAATAATATTTTTATCTTTTAAGTAAGTTTTTATATATGCCCCTCCTACATCTTGAGCTCTTAGAAAACAAATTGGCTCATCTTCGTTAACGTGAACCAGAACACATTGGGCATAATAAAAAGACCAAGCGTCGTATCCAGTTAGGTAATTCATATTGGCTGGATCGTGAGAAACTAGCAAATCAATACCTTTGCTCAGCATTGTGACTTTAACCTTTGCTAACCGTTCTTTATATTCTTTTTTTTCAAAAAGCATTTAATTCCTAAATAATTCTCCATATCCCTCAACTGGGTTCTTATAACCAACAGATCTAATTGAATCCCAAATTAAAGTTTGATTACTAGAAAGAACTGTTTTTTTTATTTTAGTTTCTACTTGGTCGAGAATTTCCAAAGCTGGCAAAGCTGTACAAGAAATAAAAAGTGCATCTGAAGAACCAGTATCCATTTTTGTTAAAACCTCTGATAAATAATTAGGATCAACTTTTCCAATTTCTGAGTCAGAATCTAAATTAAAACTTGAAAAAGATAATACTTCAATGTTTTCTTTAGAAAAATATTCTAAGACAGTCTTGTTCACAGATTCTGGGTAAGGTGTAAATATAGTAATTTTTTTTATCTTCATTTTATTAATCGCTTTAATAGCTGAAGTAATAGGTGTAGTTACATAGCAACCCGGTTTGGCTAATTGTATTTTTTCTTTTATTTTATCTTTGCCAATAGCAATAGTTCCTGACGTACATCCATAAGCAACAGTATTGATTTTTTCATCTGGTAAAATGTCTTTGGTAACTGACTCGAGTTGATCGTGCATTTTTAGAAGATTTTCTTTAGTCAATGGATTATAATTTTTAATTCGATTAACAAAAACATCGAGGGGCAAATCTTTACTTATGGAATAGAAATCATTTTCCATTGTCAGATCAGTGGATAATGTAATTAAACCTATTTTGGGATTAAATTCTTTTTTAAATTGTGGTGTAACGTATTTTGAATTTATTGACATATAGTTTATTTGATTATGTTATTTTCTGGACCAAATGGAAACTTGGTTATATCTTCAGCTCCGTTTTCATTTACTACAAGAATATCATGTTCACGATATCCTCCTGCTCCCGGTTCACCTTCAGGAATGAAAATCATTGGCTCCATAGAAACAACCATGCCTGGTTTTAAAACTGTTTCTACATCTTCGCGAAATTCTAGTTTGCCTTCTCGGCCATAGTAGGGACTTAAAAGACCAAATGAATGTCCATAACCAAATGTACGACGATGAAGATATCCTAGTTCTGAAAATAAATTGTTAAGTTCTGACGTTACTTCTGAACATTTAACTCCTGGTTTAATAAGTTCAAGGCCACGACGATGAACTTTAACATTTGCTTCCCAAGCCTTTAAGGAATCGTCATCAACTTCACCAACAAAAAGTGTTCTCTCTAAAGCAGTATAATATCCGGAAATCATAGGGAAAGTATTGAGTGAAAGAATATCGCCTCTCTTAAGTTTTCTTGTAGTCACTGGATTATGAGCTCCGTCAGTATTAATTCCGGATTGGAACCATACCCAGGTATCTCTAAGTTCTGAATTGGGATGATATTTAGCTATAGCTTTCTCCATTGCATCACGGCCAGCCATGGCTATATCAATTTCAGAAGCTCCGATTTTAATCTCTTTTACAAGAGCCTCTCCTCCTATATCGGCAATTTTTGCGCCACTTTTTATTAAAGTAATTTCTTCTTCTGACTTAATCATTCTTTGCGACATAGTAGACAGTGCAATATCAATTATTTCTGGATTACCAAGAGAATCCTTTACGTTTTGATGTCGCTCTATAGTTAAATGATCTTTTTCGATACCTAT
>JAESSC010000129.1 GCA_016764285.1 Pelagibacteraceae bacterium | reverse complement strand
TTTTCATTTGAGGATTCATCAACTTCCAATCATAGACCTTCCTCTGAGCCAAACTGATTACTACACAGATTAGACCGGATGATAAGATTGCTACAACGTTTCCATAAAGCATTGGGAACGCACCACCAAGTGATGCAATGTCAACAACGCCACCAGACTCTGCAGAAGCAACACCTGTCCATGTGATTAATGCTAACATAACACCAATAAGGGCACCAGAAACTGCACCAGCCCTTGTAGTTCTACTCCAAGCGATTGTTAATGCAATCGGAATTACAGCAGAGCCAATCAAGATGCCCATCGCCAAGTATACAAATCCTAAGCTTAATCCCATGCCTAATAATATTGCAGCCAGAGCTCCCATTCCAAGACCAAATATGACTATAACCGTCCGGCTCACTTTGAGTAGTTGCTTACCTGTAGCATTTGGATTCTTGTATGTTCTGTACACATCATAAGTAATCAAAGAAGATACCGCGATTAGTTCAGCAGATCCTGCCGAAGTTACCGCCATAAATAACATTACCAAAACCATGATTGCGCCTACTGGACCCATTAGTACTGTTGCTGCAGCAGGAACCGTAAGTCCGAGCTGCACCTGCTCTGGCGTAAGCGATACTTGAAGCGCCACCGCAGTAAGCCCCATCGTAGTTGCTAGTGTAAATGGAATTGAGAACCAACACATTCCACCAAGTAAGAAACCTCTTACAGTTGAACTTGGTTGTGCAGCGATTGCTCGTTGCCAATATGCCTGGTCGACAAATACAGTTCCAAAGTTACCCACTATGTTGATAACTCCAAAGATCAAACCGCCAGCAGAAGCCATTGTAAGGTAAGCGCCCATAGCATTGCCTGGTGTTCCTTCTACGAAAGTAGGCAATAGAACTGGTTTTAACACTGCAGCTTCTGCCAGTTTGTTGTACATTCCTTCAATTCCGCCCGTAATTGGACTGATGAAGAATACCATTGAAACAAATGTGAGAATTACAGTAAAGATAATTACAGTATGCATATAGTCTGCCACAAATGTAGCCTTTAGACCGCCTACCAGCGTATAGATCATAACACCTACAGGAATCAAAAATGCTGCAAGGGTAATGTCCATTCCTGTTAGACCGTTTACAACTGCTGCACCTCCAAGTAGGAGCATTCCAGTTACAATCATGTTACATGTTAATGCAAAACCTAAGAAAATTTTGTGAGTACCGTTACCAAATCTTGCTCTGATAATTTCTAAGAAAGTGTGAGCGTTTGGTGCTTTTCGTTTTAGTTCGATTGCTAATATTCCGAACAAAAGAACCTGAATTGTTGCGCCAGAAGCATACCAGAAAGGTCCGCTAATACCATAGAGATACGCTACTGTCGAAGATTGTAGCAGTGTCGCAGCCCAAGTCCAGGCAGATACGATTGCTGCTGCAGTTAGACCTGTCTTGATAATTCTGCCAGCAGTGTTAAACCACTCGGAGTTTTGTGTATGACCTAAATATTTTTCCTCAAGCTTAATCTCTACAGAAATAACACCTGCAAATATCATTCCTAAACCTACAACGATAAACCAGCCTACTGATTCATCTAAAACCTCACCAAGCCTAAATTCGCCTTTTCCAGCTACAACGTCACCTGCTGCATCTGGAACTGCAAATATAACACCAGTACCTACTACAAAGACTAGCAGTACTGCTAACAAACTAATTTTCAACATACACCTGCCAAAAAGGAACTAAATAAAGATTTTAAAATAAATTTTTAAAAAAATTCTTATATACATCAATGATCTAGTGCCGCAAGTATCTTCAAATTATGAACATATTTTGATCCACTAGTATGGACATCAAACTAATCTTAGTGCTGCGCCATAATTTACGCACTGGGTAAATACTCAAGTTTTAAAATAGTATGATTTTACGTCTCTTGTGGAATTAGAAACCAACGATATGAAAGTCCTCGGTGCCATCAAGCGTGGCGCAAGCGGACTTGGAAGCATAAAGAGTATTGTACATTTGAAATCTGAGGAGCTTGAAAAAATTCTTGATGTCTTGGATCAGAGTAATATGATAACAGTTAGCTATGGGACAGGCCTCTTGGGACAGAAGAAGCTGATAGTACACGTCACTGAATCTGCTACAAAAGAAATGGATGAATATGCTGATGGTCTAAGTAAAAGATGGAAGGAGATGATTGACCTTGCAATTGCTGGCGAAAGAGAAACCCTTGATAAAATCATACGGGCTGAACCACTTTTAGTCAATATGATGGTGTTTTATGGTGTGGTTGATATGGCAACACTTAGCCGATTGAATCTTAGATTTCTTCTAGAAGGAAGGCACCTATGCTATAAATGCAAAAAAGAGCTTGGTAAATTTGCGCAAAAATTCTCAGTTTCCTCCGTCAGGAAATTTAACTTCAAGCTGCCACGTGGTATGACTACAAGGGATGACCTATGTGCTGACTGTTTTGACAAATTAACTAGTTAGAGAAAATTCCCTTATTCTTCTTTTGATCTTGACATACGTTTTTTGACAATTTTTAACACAATTCTTGCTGTCACGAAACTAATTACCAGTACTATGGCAATTGTCCATAGATGGTTTAGGAACTCCATGTCTTGTTCATGCTCATCAAGTGGTTTTTGATCAAATTGGAAACCAGGAGAAAATGGATCTTTATCAATCTCTGATTGAGCAAAAGCCGCACTTGGTAAAATGATTATAACAAAAAAGATGGCGATAAGATGGGATTGCATCAAGTATTATTTTGATTAATTGGATTGATTTAAGGGTTTGAGGACTAGTCGAAAAATCCTGTGAGGCCTAAATATAATCCGATGAGACTAAACAGTACCATTATAATTCCGATAATCTGTTTATCATTCAGCCTATCAGTCATAATAATTATTTCTGTGATTGATTAATATTCGTTCTTTATTGCTGATATCACCTTTTATGGAACAGTAATTGAAGGTAACGTGATTTCCAATGTCAGAGTTAGATGAATTTGCTGAGGCATTAATGGGGCAACTTTCTGTTGAAATTAATGAAGAAAAAGAAATAGAAAAACTTGCAACAAAGATCAAGGAGGATAGAAATTTTACTGTAAAATTTGATGATATTGAAAGTGTTTCACAAGGCTTGTTTCCAGATTTAGTTCGAAAGGTAAATGAATACATGGGATTAGAGGTTTCCGAGAAACTATCTATCGAATATCTGAAACTAGGTGACTTTAAGCGGTTAAAAGGAAAAAAGGTGTTCACAGAAAATGGACGAGTATTCGTGGATAAATTATTCGATGCGATTACAAAAAATGATCTGAAAAAAATTTCAGAAGTAATTAAAGAGGATACAGCAAAATTCTTAGTTTATTCTACTTATGCAAAATCATACATCTCAAAGATATCTACAACGTATGGTGATTACCTTGACTCAAAGATCTATCTTAACAGGTTTATCTTAGATGATTATCCAAGAATAATTCTATACAAGCAGGGTCCCCCATACGAATCTAACGCAGAATCTGTAAAATCTGGTTATTTTGGAGCTATGAAAATGACCATTTTGGAAGAGATTATTCATTCTGTACAAAACAATCTTCATAGATTAAACATTCAGGCAGTCATGCAGGTTAATACAATAAACGAGGAACTGGCAAAAACCATCTTAGCGTTAGATGACAAAGTGGTCACTCAGCTCACTGAATACCTACAATTACAACTTGTACCTGATGAATTTCGCGTTGCCAAGAGAGCAAACCTATTTTTCATGCTGAATCCTGATAATTTTATCACCAATGTTATGGGACCAGATGTTATGACATATACTCATGTTGAAATTGACCCTAAGATTTCAGAGCTTATTCCCACGATAGAGGAAATCTACAAAAAATGGCTAAAACCAATTCAGGCTCAACATGCAGTATTTACTACCATGGAGGGAATGGCGGAATTTGTGGTGCAACAAATACTGAAAGATGATAGTGATTTTCAAAATTATCTTACTACATTTAGCGGTACTAATTATTCTGAATATAGTGTAAAAAAGAGCACAGGTAAAGAATTTACCCAACATGTGTTTGATGTGCATGGTAAGGATACATTTGTGAAACTAATCGCAGATCCTCCCAACACAAGAGAGTTAAAAGATCCACATCTATATCTAAATAGAATCAAATAATCTGGAATCTGTTGTCCGCAGAAAAATTTGATCCGTTTGTTTCCGAATGGATATATTTTTCGAAAAATCCAAATTATAATTTGATTGAAAAATGTCTAAAGCTTGCACAAATTCTAGAATATCCTGAACTGAATATATCAAAATACATTGAAAAAATAAATGGGATGGGTAATTCCATGAAGATAAAAATAGGGGAAGTTAAAAACCCGACATATCTCATCTCCGTGCTTAATGAGTACTTGTTTGATGAACTTGGTTTTCATGGTGCTGAAGAAGATTATTATGATCCAGTAAACAGTTTTCTTAACGTAGTACTTGACAAAAAAATTGGCATTCCAATTACTCTCTCTATATTGTACACAGAAGTTGCTAAGCATATAGGACTTGATCTTCGGATTGTTGGATTCCCCGGACATGTAATTGTAAAATACAAAAAAGAGATGATTTTGGATCCATTTTACCGTGGAAGGTTGCTTACAATTGAGGATTTAGAGAAAATTCTGAATAGAAATTTTGGAGAAGATGTTGAATTTGTTCCAGAATATCTAAACGAAGCGACAACGGAACAACTTTTGACTAGGTTGCTAAGAAATCTGAAAAATGCGTACACACAATCATATGCATATGATAATGCTATGAAATGCACAGATATGATTTTAGGAATGCAGCCAGAATCTCCTGAGGAAATTAGAGATAAGGGTATTTTAGAAGAGCGGCTTTTGCGTTATGATAAAGCACTACCTTTACTCAATAAATATCTGGAATTAGAGCCAGAGGCGGATGATGCAGATTTCATTCTAGAATTAATTAAAAGTGTCAGAGAAAAGTCTAATCTATAATGGAAGATATTTCAGTGCCTTTCCTTGCCATTTTGACTTCATGGCGTGCTAGTTCGTTTCGTAATGCATGTTTTAGAAAATCAATTTCACTTCTCAACGCAGCTACTTCATCTTCCAGTTTAGCAATTCTATCGTAAACGGTTTCAGATTCTGATGCCATGCTATTTTTAAAAAATGAAAAGACATTAAAAGTTATGGGTTGGATTAGTAGTAATATCTAAAGCTCAAACTCTTTGTTGCATTTTTGACACTTTGCTCGCTCTTGACCAACCTGACCGAGAATAAAGATTCTACCTATAGTTTTACATTCTGGACACATGCCAGTGGTTACATTTTTTGGACCAGTCTTGATAATTTTTTGTGTTTTTCTTCGTGCCAATAATGAAAGTGTGTATCATCGTACTTTTAAATTTAATTAAAAAAGCGCGGGGAGGGGGATTTGAACCCCCGTGTTCTTGCGAACATGGAATTAGCAATCCCACGCCCTACCAGGCTAGGCGATCCCCGCATAATTGTTGCTTAATGAATTCAGTTAATTAGTATAACGTGAGCATGTCAATAATTACAGAAATGTGCAGCTATTTTCACAATAAAAATTCGGTTGTAAAATTTTAGTAAACCAAATTCAATCTGTTAACTGGGTATAATTTTTTACAATATCCCGCAACGGTGTTCTTTTGCCGCCAACAATTTTTAGGTCAACACGGAAAGTTCCATTTTGAATATTTACTATATTATACGAGTTCTCAAAGAAGCCGCGAACTCTTTCTGATGAAGCAGTGCCAGCATTTGCAATAGATAGTGTATTAAAATCCCAAATCCATGGTCTGTGTTTATGGCCACATAGAACCAAGCTTACGTTAGAGTCTAGGATAGTTCGTAGTATATCTCCCGCATCAATCACAGTCAATCTGTCAGAACCAGC
>JAESSC010000107.1 GCA_016764285.1 Pelagibacteraceae bacterium | reverse complement strand
GATGATTTGATTCAAAAAGTTCGTCACTGCATTAAAGATATAGGATACGAACAAAAAGGATTTCACTGGAAAAACTGTAATATTGATGTTCATTTACATTCACAATCTACGGATATTGCAATGGGGGTAGATTCAAAGGGCAATAAAGATGAAGGAGCTGGTGACCAGGGTATAATGTTCGGTTACGCATGCAATGAAACAGAAACTTTAATGCCAGCACCAATTTATTATTCTCACAAAATTTTAGAATTAATGGCTGCAGATAGAAAAAAAGGTACTGTAGATAAATTAGAACCAGATTCAAAAAGCCAAATTACAATGAAGTATGAAAATGGAATGCCGGCAAAAGTAACATCGGTTGTAATTTCTACTCAACATTCTCCAGATGTAAATCAATCTCAAGTGAAGGAAATTGTTCGGCCCTATTTAGAAAAATCAATTCCAAAGGAATTATTGTCTGGTTTTAAAGATGAGGAATTTTATGTAAATCCAACAGGTCAATTTATAATTGGTGGTCCTGATGGCGATGCAGGAGTGACAGGGAGAAAAATCATTGTAGATACTTATGGTGGATCAGCACCTCATGGTGGCGGGGCTTTTTCTGGAAAAGATCCAAGTAAAGTTGATAGATCTGCCGCATATGCAGCAAGATATATTGCAAAAAATATAGTTGCTGCAAAAATTTCTAATAAATGTTTAATTCAACTTGCTTATGCCATTGGTGTTTCCAAACCTTTATCAATCTATGTCGACCTTTTTGATGACAATCATGAAAAGTCAAAACATGTAGAAAATTTAATAAAAGATAACTTTGATTTAAGTCCTAGAGGGATTAGGGAAATGTTGTCTTTAAATAAACCTATCTATGAATGTACTGCAGCCTATGGTCATTTTGGCAGAAAACCAGGATCAGATGGTTCTTTTTCTTGGGAAAAAACCAATAAAACTGCAGTTTTTAAAAACTAGACCTTGATAAAGGCTAAAATATAAATTACAAAAATATTTAAGATACATGGATAAATCGTAATGGGCTTTGGCCCATTTTTTTTTAGGAACCAATAAGTTTAAAATATGCTTAACCAAAGATCTGATAAACTAGAACTTTTGAGAATAGTGGAAGCTGTGGCTACCGAAAAGTCTATTGATCGCGAGATTATATTATCTTCAATGGAATCAGCGATAGAAAAAGCTGCAAAGACAAAGTTTGGACTTGATAATAATATTCGCGCAACAATTGATAGAGAAAGCGGAGATATAAATCTTCACAAGGTATTGAAAATTGTTGAAACTCCAATAAATTTCAATACTGAAATTTCACTAGAACATGCCATTGAAAAAGAAAAGAAAGAAAATGTTAAAATTGGTGACGAAATATTTGAGCAATTACCTCAAGTAGATCTTGGACGAGTTGCTGCACAAACGGCTAGACAGGTAATAACTCAAAATGTAAGGCAAGCAGAAAGGGAAAGGCAATATGACGACTTCATTGAAAAAAAAGGTGAAATTTTAAGTGGCATTGTAAAAAGATTAGAATACGGCAATCTAATTGTAGATTTGAATAGAGCCGAAGCTATTATTACAAAAGATGAACTTATTCCAAGAGAAATTCTAAAAATGGGAGATAGAATTAAAGCTTATTGTTATAATGTAATTAGAGAAAACAAAGGTCAACAAATATTCTTATCCAGAGCCCACCCAAAATTTATGGAAAAATTATTTTTTCAAGAAGTTCCAGAAATTTATGAGGGAATTATTGAAATCAAATCAGCGACTAGAGATCCTGGTAGTAGAGCAAAAATTTGTGTTTCTTCCAAAGACTCTTCTATTGATCCTGTTGGAGCATGTGTTGGGATGAGAGGTAGCAGAGTTCAATCAGTGGTTAATGAGCTTCATGGAGAAAAAATAGATATAGTTCACTGGTCCGAAGATCCGGCAGTTCTAGTAGTGAGCGCTTTAGCTCCGGCAGAAATTCAAAGAGTAATAATTGATGATCAAAACAGAAGAATTGAGGTTATTTTAACTGAGGAAAATTTAAGCAAAGCAATAGGACGAAGAGGACAAAATGTTAGATTAGCATCAAAACTAATTAATTATGAAATAGATATATTAACCGCAAAAGAAGAGTCTGAAAAAAGACAATTAGAATTCAAGGATAAAACAGAAATATTTATAAAAAATTTAGAAGTTGATGAAACTCTAGGCCAACTTTTAGTTGCCGAAGGCTTTTCTTCCATCGAAGAAATTCATCAGTCTACACTTGAAGAGATTTTAAAAATTGAAGCGATAGATGAAAACACTGCTAAAGAATTAAAAGAAAGAGCAGAAGAATATTTAAAAAAAGAAAAAGAAGATATCGGAAAAAAATTAAAAGAGCTTGGTGTAGAAGATGTTCTTATAAATTTTAAAGGGCTCACTCCAGGAATGTTGGTTACGCTAGGAGAAAAGAAAATTAAAACCTTGAAGGATTTTGCCGACTTATCTACCGATGAATTAATAGGTAGCTATGATGAAAAACAAGGCAAAAGATTTAAAATTGAAGGTTTTCTTGAAGAATTTGCATTGGCAAAAAATGAGGCAGATGATTTAATTATGAACGCTAGAAATATTGTTTTTAAATAAACAGTATGTATTTTTATGGTACAAGAAAAAATAAAAAAAAAACTTACTTTAACCATCTCAAACAAAAAAACTTTTAGTACACCAAGTTATACTCCAAGTAGTAACAAAAAATCAGTTGTTATAGAAAAAAAGATTTCAAGAACGAGGGGCGCTAGAAAATTTTATGGTCGTAATGATAAAGTAAACAAACCTACATCAGGTTTTCAAGACAAAACAAAGTCAAATAATAATTTTGCTCCAAGAAATCCTACAATAAATAGAAATATTGAAATAAGAAAAATAGCTGAAGAGAGAGCCACAAAAAGATTTAAAAATCCAAAAGAATATAATTTAGCCGAAAAAAAAGGAAGTTTAAGTAAAAATAAAATCACTACTCCAAGAAGAGAGTATAAGCTTACTTTATCAAAAGCTTTAACCGATGACGTAATGGAAGGAAGAGAAAGAAGCTTAGCATCAGTAATACGTGCACGACTTAAAGAAAAGAAAAATCAAAATTCTGATGATAAAAAAATTGAAACTAAAAAAATTATTCGAGAAATAAATATTCCAGATACAATTAATATAAAAGAACTTTCAAATAGAATGGCCATCCAAACAAGTAGTATAATTAAGCATCTTTTGGGCATGGGTGTTGTTGCAACTATAAACCATACTATTGATGCGGACACTGCAGAATATCTTGTAAAAGAATTTGGCAATATACCTATTAGAGAAAAAAAACCAGATTTAAGCATTCAGAAATTAGTCAATAAAGAAAGCAGAGGTCTAAAACCAAGATCTCCAATTGTGACTGTTATGGGACATGTAGATCATGGAAAAACCTCATTACTGGATGCTTTAAGAAAGACAAATGTTGTTGCTCAGGAATTTGGGGGCATAACACAACATATAGGTGCTTATAAAATAAAAACAGAGGGGGGAAAGAATATAACATTTATT
>JAESSC010000128.1 GCA_016764285.1 Pelagibacteraceae bacterium | reverse complement strand
TTTGTGACTACTGTCAATCAGGAATTGAGTGATGTACTGAAATCAAATGTCAGGGTCTTCTTAATTTTGCCTGGAACTGTTGATGGGAAGGAACCCAATGATGAGAATATTGTAAATACGATTAACTACTTGGTGTCAGACGAAGCAGGATCTAGTTCGGAAGTAATTTTCTGTCCAGACGAGACAAGATAGTCTAGAAAACACCTGTAGTTGAATCTATAATCAGCTTAGTTGCTGCTGCAATGAGCACAATGATCACTATAATCTTCAATTTGTTTTCCTTTATTTCAAGAGATAGTCTAGCACCTAAAATTCCTCCAGCAAATGCTCCGATCGACAACAACAATGCCTGATAATAGTCAGGATGCCCTAGCATCGAATGTACAATCAGTCCAGAAAAAGATGCAAACATCAGGATGAACTGTGAAGTTGGCGCTGCACGCTTCATTGAGATTCCAAGCGCAACTACCATCAATGGTACGAAGATTAGACCGCCACCAATACCAAATAGGCTTGATATTATTCCCGCAAAGAAGCTAGCACCCGCTGAGAAAACAAGCAAAAGACGTGATACGTCTATGGGTTTTTCCTCAATTTTTCTTTTGAGAAATATGTATGACGCTGAAGAAATAAGAATCAGTGCAAACAAAATTTTGAAAATGTCTGGAGATATCTCAGAAGATACGAATGCCCCAAGTATTGTGCCAGGAACAGCCATTAAGCCAAGCTTCCAACCAAGTGAAAGTTCTATCCGTTTTTGTTTAGCATACATGGTTGTTGATGCAACAGAATTACTAAATACAGCAAATAGGCTATTGCTTACTGCCAATGTGGGAGAAAACCCAGCGAATGTCAATACAGGGACAATAATTATCCCGCCACCCAGACCTATTATTGATCCTAATATTCCTGCAATAAACCCAAGCGGAATTAACCAAAGTTCTTCTAGCATGTTATATCGATATTAATTCCAGTTTGGAATTTTCTGTTATGTTAAATTTGTCAACAAAGCCAGCAGTGACTTCTAACACGTATTTAGCATTATCACCTGAAACGCCGTTTTCTCTGCACGCTACAACTTCAACAGTTGTCTTACACTGAGGAACATCTTTCTCAATTGCAACAACATTCACATTTTCATCAAACCAAATTATATCCAAATTAAATTGCATGCCCATCATCCACATAGCACGTGTTCCAGATCCATCAAAAACAAACAACATCCCCTCATTATACGGAAGTTCATTTTGCCATGATAATCCCCTCACTCTTAATGGATCAGTATCTGCAATTTGTACCACCAAGATTTTATCATCAAGTTTGATTGTGCCACGAGGAAATTCAACAGATTCCAGCTTAACATCAGTTGGAATAGTAAGCATTCCAGCTACTCCAATAATAATTGCGGCTATTAAAATTGGAACTAAAACTTGAGTTCTTGTTGGCATAAATTAAGATGAAAATAATACGCTTAAAAACTAAAAGAAATGTCACATCATAGAGTTTTTGAAATCATGAATAGTAGAAAAAGTGTCTTTGGTATGGTTACCAATATCTGATATCTTTGCGCCGTTGTAAACTTTCTCAAGATATCTGCCCGCTAATATCATTGGTCCACCAACAGCACATGTAATACCAGTTGGTTCAGGAATCCACAACATAATGAATCCAATTTTTTGAATTTTTTTACCTGGAGCAGATGCTTTGGTTAAGGCTCTCAAAGAACGCGTCGTGCTTTCATCATTTAATTTTCCAAGATCTGAATATAATTCACTACGCCTCCTAGCTGATTCCTTCATTATTTTCAATTTCTCTATATGCTTTTGTAAATGATCATTCATATTTGATAATAAAATAAAATTAGATAAATAGGGATGTGAAATTCTGTCAATCATTGGTCAAAAACCTCTGACGCATATTTACACAAATAGAATTTCATTAATTAACGAAAGACATTGAATTATACTAGAATGATTTAGTTATAGGGTTGCAAAAAAATAGTAAAAGATTAGAATCTATCAAGGCTGCACATACAACTAAAAAAGCGCCAAGTACAGCAACAGAGGAAGATTATCTGGAAGTAATTGCAGAATTAGTAGAATTGAAAGGGTATGCGACCACATTGGATATTTCCAGATTTATGAATGTCAGTCCACCAAGTGTTACCAAAATGCTTCAAAAATTAGATGAAAAAAAATATCTTGAATATGAAAAATATCACGGTATTAATTTAACTAATATGGGCAAACAGGTTGCAGATTCAATTCGTCGGAAACACAGTACATTATTAGAGTTTTTTGAAATCTTGAACATTGATAAAGAAATAGCCAATCAGGATGCGGAAGGATTAGAACACCATTTAAATCCGAAAACGATTAGACAGTTAAGAAAATACATCACATTTTTGAAATCAAATCCAAAAACCATAAAACAGTTTCATGAATTTTAGATGATTAATAGTTTTGAGTTCCATTATACAAAGAATCAATAGTGAATTTTAATTAGACAGAGAAAATATGGTGATTTATTGACGTTTCTAACCGATCTCGATGATTTGATCAGATATCGCCATGGAGATGTAAAAAAACTAAGAGAGATTAGAGACACAGTTAGACATGATAATTTCATTACTACTGATAACAAAAATTATGTTGAATCATTAATTACTATGTACCTAAAAAACCAGCCATTTGACAAGTCATTATCTAGCCAACGGCCAGTTACCAAAATTAAATTGCAATCAAAGCCTACTACCAGTAGTTCAGATTCAAAAAGTAATGTTGCAGTTAGTTTTTCACCTAATAAAAAAATTAGGTGTTCTTGCAGGTGTAGTTGCAGCAATTGCTATAATTGTAATTGTAGGATTTTCAGCAACTAACCAAACTGATATAATAGATTCCACTTTAAGTTCAATATCAGAACCATTATTGGTAAATGTTGATCAAACTACCTACCAAAGAGCTGATATAATTTCTATCTCAGGTAATTCCAAGTCTGCTAGTACTCAATCAGTTGAATTATCAATAGAAAACACTAATGGTGTAAAAATATGGAATGAAAATATCAATCTCAAAAATGATGGTAAATTTTCAACCCTCGTTATAGCTGGTGGTGGTGGATGGGAAAATGACGGTACCTACACGTTAAAAGCAGAGCAGGGTGATTTAGCAAACAAAATTGAGTTTAAGTTTTTTTCATAAAAACTAGTTTACAAGATCTTCGTCATTCCATTTTAATCTGTACTTTCCAACAGAACGCATGTATTCTATCTTACCACCCTTTTTGAATACTAGTTTATGATCTGTATGTGAGGTATCACGAATATCCAGTACTACATTATCAACCGTTGTCTCAAAAATGGTTGGATTATTGGATACCAATTTCCAGGACTCTGGTGAAAAATCTAGATAATAAACTGTGTAAACAAGTCCCATAATGTA
>JAESSC010000106.1 GCA_016764285.1 Pelagibacteraceae bacterium | reverse complement strand
GAATAGCTCCCCCTGAAAAAATATTTAACATACCCAAAATGCCTGATTGTTTTGATTGCATCATTGTTTGTAAAGATTGAGCATCTATTCCAGGTAAAGGAATATAGGTTCCAAGCCTGTAAACACAGAGCACCATGATAGTAAAATAAATTCTATTTTTTAAATCTTTATCCATTTGCTTGATGAACCGTAATTTAATTAACTGCTATTTAATTAATGTAACTTTTCCGCCTAATTTTTCTATTTTTTCTTTTGCCGAATTCGAGATAAAATTTGTTTCAATATCAAATTTTTCTTTTATATCACCCGATCCTAGTAATTTTAATTTACTGTATTTTTTATTTACTAGTTGAAATTTTTGTAAAGTAAATAGATTCAATTTATTATTAGGTAAAATTTTCTTTTTTTCTAAAATTTCTTGTATTTTAGATAAATTAATTATTGCAACAGATTTTTTTACTTGATTGTTAAAGCTTTTAAAACCACGTTTTGGCAGTCTTCTATATAAAGGCATTTGTCCACCTTCAAAACTTTTGATGGCTACACCAGATCTTGACTTTTGGCCTTTATGACCTCTGCCGCAAGTCTTGCCTTTTGTGGATCCTATACCTCTTCCAAGTCTCTTTTTTTTTTTGATATTTTAAAATTTAAAGAGTTTAATTTCATTTAATTATTTTTTATTGTTTTTTCTTAGTTATTTCAGAAATATTTTTTCCTCTTCTTTTTGCAATTAACTTTGGTGAATTTTGACTTTTTAAACCTTTCATACAAGCTCTTAGAACATTTATAGGATTTGAAGAACCTAAGGATTTCGCTACAATATCCTTGATGCCAAGTACTTCACATACTGATCTTATAGGACCTCCGGCAATAATACCGGTACCTGATGGTGCAGATCTTAATAAGACTTTGCCCGCTCCATCTTTTCCTAAAACATCGTGATGTAAAGTTCTGCCTTCACGCAAAGAAATTTTGAACAGATTGTTTTTTGCAGTTTCTGTAGCTTTTTTTATCGCAATTGGAACTTGTTTTGACTTGCCATATCCAACACCAATCGAGTCAATTTGATTACCAACAACAACTAAAGCTGAAAATGCGAATCTTCTACCGCCTTTAACAACTTTGGTTATTCTATTAATTGAAACCAGTTTATCTTTTAGATCAATATTATTCATAAAATATATTAAAAATTTAAACCTTTTTTGCGTAAAGTTTCAGCAAATACTTTTATTCTTCCGTGGTATTTGTTTCTACCTCTATCAAAGTAAACTTGAGTAATTTTTTTTTCTAAAGCTTTTTTGGCCAATAATTCAGCAATATAGATTGACATATCGCTTTTTTTATTTTTATCAGTAGTTTTTTCTTTAACAGAAGAAGCGGCAACTAAAGTTTATTATTTTTATCATCAATAATTTGCGCTGATATATTTCGAGAAGATCTGTATACAGATAATCTAAATCTATTCTTATTTACATGTTTAAGCTTTCTTCTTATTCTTTGCGTTCTTTTTTTATAGATTAACTTATTCATTTTATTTCTTTTTACCTTCTTTTCTTAAAACGTATTGACCTCTTTCTTTTATTCCCTTTCCTTTATATGGCTCAACAGGTTTAAGCCTTTTTATTTCTGAGGCAACTTTTCCAACTAATTCCTTGTCAATGCCATTAATTTTAATAATAGTGCTTTTTTCTACAGTAAGTTTAACTCCTTGTGGTATTTCATATGAAATATCATGACTAAATCCCAGCTTTAAATTTAATACGTTTCCCGTTAACATCACTCGGTAACCAACGCCAGTCACTTCAAGTATTTTTTCGTGCCCAACAGTTACACCTAAAAGTGCATTATTAATAATACTTCTTGTAGTACCCCACATTATATTTGATATTTCGTTTTTTTTTATTAACTTTAAAATTAGATTGTTGTCCTCAGATATTGAAGCAGTAAAAATTTTATCATTCAAACTTAATTTCTTAGAACCTTTAGGTCCAGTCAAAATTAATTTTCCGCTTTCAACTTTAATTGTTGTATCTTTGGGTATCTGTATAGGTTTTTTTCCAATTTTAGACATAGTAAGTTAAAATACTTTACAAATGATTTCACCGCCAACATTTTTACTTCTAGCATCATTATCAGTCATAATTCCTATAGAAGTAGATACAATTGCTAAACCTAATCCATTTTTTATTTTGGGAATGCTAGTCGCCCTTACATAAATTCTTCTTCCTGGTTTCGAAACTCTATTAATTTCTTTTATAACAGGTAATCCATTATTATATTTTAAATCTACAGATAAGCTACTTTTGTTGTTAGCATCTAATAGTAATTTATAATCTGCAATGTATCCTTCCTGTTTTAAAACATCTAAAATTTTTTCTCTGAATTTAGAACTTGGTATTCTAACATTTTTTAACATTCTCATTTGAGCATTTCTTATTCTTGTTATCATGTCGCCTATAGGATCTACAAAAGTCATATAATTATCTCCATATTATTTACCAACTTGATTTAGTCATTCCCGGAATTATACCTTTAGATGCTAATTCTCTAAGTGCAATTCTAGAGATCTTAAATTTTCTATACACTCCACGAGGCCTTCCAGTCACTTCACACCTATTCCTAATTCTTGTTTTTGATGAACTTCTTGGTAGTTTAGCAAGTTTTAATTGTGCATTAAATCTTTCATCTAATGGTAGTTTTTTATTTTTTATAATTTTTTTAAGTTCTTTCCTTTTTTTTAAAAATTTATTTACAAGTCCAATTACTTTTAAATTTCTTTGTATCGCGCTAGTTTTTGCCATAGTTTCTCAATTAATTTCTTTTTCTTTTTTTGATTTAATAAATGGAAAGTTCATAGCTTCTAATAAAGCCAATGAGCTTTCTTTATCTTTTCCACTTGTTTCTATTGTTATATCCATACCTCTAATCCGATCAACTTTATCAAAATTTATTTCTGGAAAAATAATATGCTCTTTTATACCAAGAGTGAAATTTCCAGATTTATCAAATCCATTTACACTTAAGCCTTGAAAATCTTTAATTCTTGGCAAAGCAATATTTACAAGCCGGTCTATAAACTCGTACATTTTGTTTTTCCTTAAAGTAACTTTTACGCCTGCGGCAGTTCCTTTTCTTGTTTTAAAGTTTGAAATAGATTTTTTAAACTTTGTTACAACTGGCTTTTGGCCACTAATTAGTGACATATCTTCTATGCAATTTTGAAGTTTTTTTTTGTCATTAGCGTCCGCACCCAGCCCCATATTTAGGACAACTTTTAAAATTTTTGGAACCATAAGTTTATTTTTCATGGAAAACTTATTTTGTAAGTTTACAACAATTACTTTATCGTAATGATCTTTAAGTCTTGGTATCATTTTTTGTCTTCTACTTTATTTATTTTATCTTTAGTGTCTAAATTTTTTAAATTAGAAAGATGGATAAAATTTTCTTTAGAAATAATTCCTCCTTTTTTTTCCTTAGTGGTTTTTTCGTGTTTTTTGATAATGTTTATACCTTTAACTTTAGCCCTATTTTGACTTCTTAAAATTTCTATTACTTCACCTTTTTTTCCTTTATCTCTGATCGGAGACATCCAGGGGAATTACCGGACTCTACTGGCGCTGTTGAAAAAGATGCCGGATGATGATCCGGTTTCGGTGGGAGATATGATTGACCGCGGGCCGCGCT
>JAESSC010000006.1 GCA_016764285.1 Pelagibacteraceae bacterium | reverse complement strand
TCTCGCTAATACCATCTACTTCAAAAATTATTCTTCCGGGTTTAACTCTACATGCCCAAAATTCAGGAGAACCCTTACCTTTTCCCATTCTTACTTCAGTAGGTTTTTTCGAAACTGGTATATTCGGATAAATTCTTAGCCAAACTTTTCCAGTTCTTTTCATATATCTAGTTAAAGCAACCCTGGCAGCTTCGATTTGTTTTGAGATAACTCTATCAGGTTGCATTGCTTTAAGACCATATGCTCCATAATTCAGAATTTCACCTCTGCTAGCATGCCCATGAATTCTTCCTTTGTGGGCTTTTCTATATTTTGTTCTTGCTGGTTGTAGCATTTTCAATTTCTTTCTTGTTTGTATTATTTTTATCTTTTGTAAAAACTTCTCCCTTATAAATCCAAACTTTAACACCAATTATGCCATAGGTGGTTAATGCCTCGGCTTCGGCATAATCCACATCAGCCCTAAAAGTATGTAATGGAACGCTCCCCTCTCTTAACCATTCAGTTCTTGCTATCTCATTGCCAGCTAATCTTCCACTTAAACAAACTTTAATACCTAGAGCACCTAATCGTAATGCAGATTGTAGTGCCCTTTTCATAGTTCTTCTATAGGCTATTCTTTTTACTAATTGCTGAGCTATATTTTCAGCAACAAGAAAAGCGTTGAGCTCAGGTTTTTTTACTTCCTTTATATTTAGACTTATCTCACTACTTGATATTTTTGATAGTTTTTTTTTTATCTTATCTACGTCGGAGCCTTTTTTACCAATAACAAATCCAGGTCTTGATGTATAAATGGAAACAATGCATTTTTTTGCTGTTCGCTCAATTATAACTTGAGAAACTCCAGAATTAACAATATTTTTTTTAATATAGTCTCTGATTTTATAATCTTCTACTAAAAGCTTTCCATATTCCTTTTTTTTTGCAAACCAAATCGAATCCCATCCTCTAGTAATTCCTAGCCTTAAGCCTATTGGATTAACTTTTTGTCCCATGTAATTCCTCTTTTTTAGTTTTTTTTTCTGATAATACAATTGTAAGATTGCTATAAGGTTTTTTTATAGCGCTAGCTCTACCTTTAGCCCTTGCCCTAAATCTTTTTAATACTATTGATTTGCCAACATAAGCCTCTACTATATATAAATTATCAATATCATATTGATTATTATTTTCCGCATTAGCTATTGCTGATTGTACCGTCTTTTTAATATCAAAAGCAATTCTTTGTCTAGCAAAAGATAAATCTCTAACAGCTATATCTGCTTTTTTTCCACGAATATTTTTAAGTAAAAGATTTATTTTTCTTGGGCTTGATCTCACGTTCTTATTTATCGCTTTTACAATATTTTTATTTTTTTGCGCCACTAGGTCCTTCTTTCGGTTTTGTTGTACTTGGAGTAGTGGTAGTAGAAGCTGCAGAAGTCCCTTGTGCAGTTGATTGAGCAGCCTTTTTATCTGCTGGTGTATGACCTGAAAATTGTCTTGTAGGTGAAAATTCACCTAACTTATGACCAACCATTTCTTCAGATATTTTAATAGGTATAAATTTCTTACCATTATGTATTAAAAAACTATAACCAACAAATTCCGGAATAATTGTTGATTTTCTTGACCAAGTTTTAATTGGTGGCTTATTAGATTGATCTTTTAATTTTTCTACTTTTTTAAGTAAACTNGGNTCTACAAAAGGTCCTTTCCAAANAGATCTAGACATCAATTATCTCCTTTTTTTCCTTCTTAAAATTATATATTTNTTTGTTNTNTTGTTTTTTCGNGTTTTTAATCCTTTTGCTGATTGACCCCAAGGNGATACGGGACTTCTNCCTCCAGATGTTTTNCCTTCTCCNCCTCCATGTGGATGGTCTACNGGATTCATNGCTACTCCTCTTACAGAAGGTCTCTTACCTTTCCATCTGTTTCTTCCNGCTTTACCAATTACAATATTTTGATGATCACTATTTGATANAGTTCCAATTGTTGCTCTCGCTGAATTAATTACCTTTCNTATTTCTCCAGAAGCNAGTTTGATTACACAATANTTTTCATCTGTACCTGATATTTGAGCNGAGGATCCTGCGGAACGAGCAAGNTTTCCGCCACTGTTAGGTTTTAACTCAACATTATGTATGTCGGTACCCACTGGAATATCAGATAATGGCATACAATTTCCAATTTTAATTTCTTTATTTCTTCCTGAAATAATTTCATCTCCAATTTTGATTTGATTTGGCGCAAGTATATAATTATTGGTTCCGTCTTCATATTTTATTAAAGCAAGATAAGATGATCTATTAGGATCATATTCAATTCTTTCTATTTTCGCTTTCAGATCATCTTTTTTTCTGTAAAAATCGACTAATCTATACTTATTTTTGTGTCCTGCTCCTTTACTTCTTGAAGTAATTCTTCCTAAATTATTTCTTCCCCCGGTAGAAGTTTTGCCAAATGATAACGATTTTAGAGGCTTGCCTTTCCATAAATCTTTTCGATCAACTAAGACAGTGGCTCTTGTTGATTTCGTATATGGTTTAAAAGTTTTTAATGACATAAAATTAAATTCCTGTTGCCAAATCAATNCTTTGGCCCTTTTTAAGCGTTACAATTGCTTTCTTATAACCAGGTCTACTTGATTTTTTACCTTTAACCAGCTTGGTTTTTCCTTTTAAATTNATTGTATTTATTTTGATAACATTTACCTTAAATATTTTTTCTATACTTTTTTTAATTGAATTTTTGCTAGCACCTTTATGCACTCTGAAAACCATTTTATTAAATTCTGATAAAGTAGTCGCTTTCTCAGTTATAACTGGTGAAACAATTGTATCTAANAAATTNAATTTTTTCATTTTGAGAGTCTATCTTGTANTGATTTTATTGAAGTAATTGTAAANANAACATTTTTATATTTTAATAGATCGTAGACATTAGTACCTTCTTGTTTAATAATTTTTAAATTAGGAATATTTCTTGCTGACTTTATTATTTTTGATTTAGAATTTTCGTCCGAAATTATAAGTGAATTTTGTAGTTTATTTTTTTCTAAAAACTTACTAAATAACTTAGTCTTTGTTATTTCTGTTTTAAAGTCTTCAACAACAAAAAGTGAATTTACTTTATTTTTTTGTGTTAACAAATACAGCAAACCAAGTTTTCTAATTTTTTTATTAATTTTTTTNACTTTGTAAACTGATCCTTTTGGGCCATGAGCAACTCCACCACCAACAAATATTGGCGCTTTTCTACTCGAATGCCTTGCTCCTCCAGTACCTTTTTGAGCATATATNTTTGCAGTTGAACCCTTAACTTCATTTCTTTGCTTTGTTTTTGCAGTTCTTGGTTTAAAATGATTTAATTGCCACTCTACTATAGATTGGATTAAATTTTTATTTGGTTTAACTGAAAAAATTTTGTCAGATAATTCTATATTCTCTGTTTTTTTTCCATCTATATTAATTACTTGTAGTTTCATTTCTTATTTTTTCTCTTCTTTTTTTTCTGTTTGAATTTTACTATTTTTTTCTAAGGTAGTAGTCCTAATAATTTTTTTTACATTNTTTTGTATCAAAACTAAGGAATTTTTTGAACCAGGNACAGANCCCTTAACAAAAATAAGGTTGTTTTCTAGATCTGATTTAATTATTTCAAGATTTTGAATAGTTCTAACTTTATTGCCCATGTGNCCAGCCATTTTTTTTCCTTTAAACACTTTNCCTGGNTCTTGATTTTGTCCAGTAGATCCATGAGATCTATGAGTTACAGAAACTCCATGTGAAGCTNTATTTCCTGAAAAATTATGNCTTTTCATAACACCGGCAAAACCNTTTCCTATAGTTTTTGCAGTNATATCAACATATTTCTGATCCTTAAAAAGCTCCAATCCTATTTCATNACCTTCTTTNAATNCAGAAATATTATTNACTCTAAANTCTTTCAANATTTTCTTTGGTTCAGTNGCTTTCTTTGTAAAAACACCTTTCATTTGTTTTGTTAGTTTTGAATTTTTAATTTTACCAAAACCAACTTTTATAGCATCATAACCTCTTTTTTCTTTTGTAATTACATCCAAAATTCTTCCTTTTTCTACANACAAAACCGTAACTGGCACCGAAATACCTNAATCAAAAAATTCTCTTGTCATTCCAATTTTTTTTCCAATTAATCCAATCGTCATANCATTACCTACAATTTAATTTCTATATCAACTCCTGAAGCCANNTCTAACTTCATAAGNGCTTCGACTGTTTGAGGAGTTGGTTCTAAAATATCTATTAATCTTTTGTGTGTTCTAGTTTCAAATTGCTCTCTGCTTTTCTTATCAATATGTGGTGATCGTAATACCGTGTAAATTTCTTTTTTTGTTGGCAAAGGAATTGGTCCTTTAACTTGCGCTCCAGTTCTCTTAGCAGTGTTAATAATTTCAATTGTTGATAAGTCGAGAATTTTATTATCATACGCTCTTAAATATATTCTTATATTNTGTTTNTCCATAATTTTAAGCTAATTTTTTAGTTACTTCATCTTGAACATTTTGAGGNACTTTTTCATAATGACCAAAGAACATTGAATATGAGGCTCTGCCTTGAGACATTGATCTAAGATTNTTTATATAACCAAACATATTTGCTAAAGGTACCATTGCACTAATAANTGTAGCATTTCCTCTNTTGTCNGTGGTTNCNACTTGNCCTCTTCNACTATTCAAATCACCAATCACATCACCCATATAATNTTCGGGTGTAACAACTTCTACTCTCATGACTGGTTCNANAAGTTTAAGNNNAGCNTTGNTGCAAGCTTCTTTAAAACAATATCTTGATGCAATTTCAAATGCTAAAACACTTGAATCAACATCGTGGTGTAAACCATCCAAAANAGNAACTTTGTAGTCAATAATAGGAAATCCAGCAAGNATGCCGCTATCGGCAACACTTTCTATACCTTTTTCTACTCCAGGAANAAATTCCTTAGGAATAGATCCTCCCTTTATTTTATTTTCTACTTCTCTTCCTTTNCCAGGAGATAAAGGCTCAACACTTAATTNAANCTTTGCAAATTGCCCNGCTCCACCACTTTGTTTTTTNTGTATATANGTNTGTGTCACTTCCTTTAATATAGTTTCTCTATACGCTACTTGAGGAGCTCCTATATTCGCTTCAACTTTAAACTCTCTTTTCATTCTATCTACAATAATATCTAAGTGTAATTCTCCCATACCCTTTATTATTGTTTGACCAGATTCTTCATCTGACGTGACTCTAAAAGATGGATCTTCCTTGGCTAGCCTTCCTAAAGCTTCTCCCATTTTTTCTTGGTCTGCTTTAGTTTTAGGCTCAACAGCAATTTCGATTACTGGATCTGGAAAATCCATTGGTTCCAATACTATAGGTTTTNCCTCATCTGATAGAGTATGTCCGGTAACGGTGTATTTTAATCCTGCTAAAGCNACTATATCTCCAGTATTAGCNTCCTTNACATCTTCTCTACTATTAGCATGCATTAATAACATTCTGCCGACTCTCTCTTCTTTATCTCTATTGGTGTTATAAATTCCAGTTCCNGATTTTAATGTACCNGAATATATTCTTATAAAGGTCAACGTTCCTACAAAAGGATCGGTTGCAACTTTAAATGCTAGAGCTGATAATGGTTCATTNTCATCAAATTTTCTTTCAATTTCATCTTTTGAATTAGGCTTTGTGCCCTTAATTGATCCTAGGTCCTTTGGACTAGGTAAAAAATCTACTACAGCGTCTAATAAAAGTTGTACGCCTTTATTTTTAAATGCTGACCCAGTAAACACTGGTACAAAATCAAATTTTAAATTGCCTTTTCTAATACAAGATATCAAATCAGCTTCTGATATTTCCTTACCATCGAGGTAATTGGCCATTAATTTTTCGTCTTGTTCTACGGCAGTTTCTACTAATTCTTTTCTATATTTTTTTGCTTGCTCTTGTAACTCATTTGGTATTTCTACATATTCAAATTCGGCACCTAGTTTTTCTTCTTTCCATAAAACTGCTTTCATCTTTACTAAATCTACCACACCCTTGAATGAAGCCTCTATTCCTACTGGTATTTGCATAACCAATGGTTTAGATCCGAGACGATCTTTTATCATATCAACACATCTAAAAAAATCTGCTCCAGTTCTATCNAATTTATTAACGAAACAGATACGTGGAACTTTATATTTATCAGCTTGTCTCCANACGGCTTCCGATTGAGGTTCTACNCCAGCAACANCATCAAAAATAGCAACGGCACCATCTAAGACCTTCAATGATCTTTCTACTTCAATAGTAAAATCGATATGTCCCGGTGTATCAATAATATTAATTCTATGTTCTCTCCAATAACATGTGGTAGCTGCTGATGTAATTGTAATTCCTCTTTCNTGTTCTTGNTCCATCCAATCCATAGTAGCTGCACCATCATGAACNTCACCTATTTTGTGNCTCTTACCCGTGTAATATAATATTCTTTCAGTTGTNGTTGTTTTTCCAGCATCAATGTGCGCCATGATACCAATATTTCTATATTTTTCTAATTTGTGAGTTCTGGACATCATTACCACCTATAGTGAGCAAAAGCTTTATTTGACTCGGCCATTCTATGAGTATCTTCTCTTTTTTTCATAGCAGCTCCTTTTTTTTGTGAAGCATCCATAAGTTCATTGAATAATTTATCAGACATCGTTTTATTTTTTCTTTTTCTTGTAGCTTCTAATAACCATCTTAAAGCTAGAGTATGTGATCTTTTTATTTTTACTTCAACAGGAACTTGGTATGTTGCTCCACCGACTCTTCTAGATCTAACTTCAAGGTTAGGACGAATATTATTTATTGCATCATTAAAAACTTTAATTGGATCTTCTTTGGTCTTATCCTTAATTTGTTTAAAAGCTGTGTAAATTATTTTTTCAGCAGCTGTTTTTTTTCCAGCATACATAATAAAATTAATAAATTTTGCTAAAATTAGTGACCCATATTTCGCATCAGGATAAATAGTTCTTTTGGGTGCACTACTCTTTCTTGACATAAGTCTATTTTGGTTTTTTAGCTCCGTATTTAGATCTTTGCTGTTTTCTTGCAGCTACTCCTTGTGTATCTAAATTTCCTCTCAAGATATGATATCGTACACCTGGCAAATCTTTTACTCGACCACCTCTTATTAAAACTACAGAGTGCTCTTGTAAATTGTGGCCCTCACCTGGAATATAACAAGTAACTTCGTGACCATTAGACAACCTGACTCTTGCAACTTTTCTAAGCGCTGAATTTGGCTTTTTGGGTGTTGTTGTATACACTTTTAGACAAACACCTCTCTTTTGAGGAGAGCGTTCTAAGGCAGGAACTTTACTTCTAAACTTAGGTTTAACCCTAGGTCTTTTAATTAACTGATTGACAGTTGGCATAACTTTATTTTTCTTATAATGATGGGAATAAAAGTAGTAATTGTGTGAATTAAATCAAACTTTTCAGTTAGTGTTTAAGGTAAATACCACCTCACTTCTAACCATCAAAATTGCGCTAAACTACTAATTGAAAAGTTAAAAGTCAACACACAATTGTTTAAAAATGTATATTGAAAAGTGGAAAAACAACTAAATAATGAAGCTTTTTTATGTAGCAGGAAGTTGTTTTTCTTCAGATTTCTCAGATATTTCTTTAGCTAAAACTGCATCCTTGTCCGCTGACTCTTTAGCTGAAATTGCATCCCTGCGCGCTGCCTCAGCTTGCCATTTGATTTTAGTATGTCCAGTACCAGCAGGAATAAGCCGTCCAACTATAACATTCTCTTTTAATCCTTTGAGTTTGTCAACTTTACCTCTTATTGCTGCATCGGTAAGCACTCTTGTAGTTTCTTGAAATGACGCTGCAGAAATAAATGAATTGGTTTGTAGCGATGCTTTGGTTATACCTAATAAAATTCTTTCTGCTATGACAGGTTTTTTTCCTTCTTTTTTTAAATTCACATTTATTATATCTAAATCAATTTTATCAATTGTTTCTCCTATTAAATATTTTGAGTCGCCCGGTTTTTTAATTTCTACCTTTTTTAACATTTGTCTTAATATAGTCTCTATATGTTTGTCATTAATAACAACACCTTGCAAACGATAAACTTCTTGCACTTCATGAACATAATACTCTGTTAAAGCCTCAACTCCTAAAATTCTTAAAATATCATGAGGAGCTGGACTTCCATCTAAAAGATATTCACCTTTCTTTATTTTTTCACCCTGATTAAAATTTATGTGCTTTCCTTTCGGAATTAAATAATTTGATGATGTTCCTTCGGGAGTTACAATAGAGACTTTAAGTTTTCCTCTTAATTCTTTTCCAAATTCGATTTTACCATCATTTTCCGCTATGATTGCACTATCTTTAGGTTTTCTTGCTTCAAATAATTCTGCTACTCTAGGCAATCCTCCGGTAATATCTTTAGTTTTAGAAGTCGCCTTCGGCAATCTTGCTAATACGTCTCCTGCAAAAACTTGTTGTCCATCCTTTACAGATAAAATTGAATCTGGCACTAAATAATATCTAGCTTCGTTATCATCAGCTTTTTTAATAACATTACCCTTCTCGTCTCTTAAAGTTATCCTTGGTTTTAGTTCTGTATTCTTTGATTGAGATCTCCAATCTAAAACAGATTCTGAAGATATACCTGTAGCATCATCTACTATTTCAGCTAATGAAACGCCTTCAACTAAATCCATATAGTTTGCGACACCACTTTTTTCTGCGATTACAGGTAAAGTATATGGATCCCATTCACAGATTTTTGTATCTTTTTTTACTTTTTCATTATTATCGCAAAAAAGCTTAGCTCCATAAGGAATTTTATAAATTGCAAGTTGCCGGCCATTTTCATCTTCTATAGATATCTGGGTATTTCTTCCCATTATGATTTTATTTTTTTTAGAGTCTTCAATTAGATTTCTATTAATAATTTTTATTATACCAGTTGAATGCGCAATTACTGTCGACTCTTCCTTAATTTGTGCAGTACCACCCACGTGAAAAGTTCTCATGGTAAGCTGAGTTCCTGGTTCTCCAATTGATTGTGCAGCAATCATTCCAATTGCCTCACCAATGCTCACTAATTTTCCTCTTGATAAATCTCTTCCATAACACANAGCACAAACACCCTCTTGTGAAATGCAGGTCATTATTGAATGAACTTTAATAGACTTAACTCCAGCAGTATCTATATTCTCGCATGTTTCCTCATNAATTAATTCCTTTTTCTTTATTANAACTTCACCATTTATTGGGTGTTTAACATCTTCAGCAGCAGATCTTCCTAAAACACGCTCGGATAAACTCATTATAATATTACCGCCCTCAATAATTTCTGACAAAGTAATAGAATCTTTTGATTTGCAACCGCAATCCGTTTTTGTAATTGAAATGTCTTGAGAAACGTCACAAAGTCTTCTCGTTAAATAACCTGCATTAGCCGTTTTTAAAGCGGTATCTGCTAATCCTTTTCTAGCACCATGGGTCGAGTTAAAATACTCTAATGCTGTTAATCCTTCTTTAAAATTTGCTGTTATTGGAGTTTCTATAATTTCTCCCGATGGTTTTGCAATAAGTCCACGCATTCCTGCTAATTGTTTCATTTGCGCAGCAGANCCTCTAGCACCAGAATTAGCCATCATATAAACTGAATTTGTTTCAATTCTTCCATCTGACATAACCTTCGTTGCTGAAGAAATTTCTTTCATCATTGCATTAGCAACTAAATCTGTACATTTCGACCAAATGTCAATTGTTTTATTATATTTTTCTCCTCTTGTAATTAANCCTTCAGAATATTGACTTTCGTAATNTTNTATTTCTTTTTTCGCATTATTTANAAATTTTTGTTTTGTTTTTGGAATAATTAAATCATCNNTTCCAAAAGAAATTGCNGATTTAAATGCATGTTTAAATCCTAATGTTTTAATATTGTCACAAAAAATTACCGTTTCTTTTGGTCCACAGTAACGAAAAATAAGTTCAATAATTTCGGAAACATGTTTTTTTGATAAAATTCTGTCAATTAATGAAAATTTAATTTTATGATGTTTTGGTAAAATACTAGATAAAATAAATCTTCCTGCAGTACTTTTATATTTTTCTATAATTTTGTTACCTTTTTCGTCAACAGTTTCATACCTACATATTATATTAGAGTGTAAACTAATACTTTTAGCTTCTAATGCTTGCTCTATTTCCGCAACATTAATAAAATATCCGTTAGGTTTATCTTTTTCTTGATTTTCAGTTGATTGAGATAAATAATAAATTCCTAAAACCATATCCTGGCTTGGCACAATTATAGGTTTGCCATTTGATGGGCTTAATATATTATTTGTAGACATCATTAATACACGAGCTTCTAATTGCGCTTCTAAGCTCAATGGAATATGAACTGCCATTTGATCACCATCAAAATCAGCATTGAAAGCAGCGCAAACTAAAGGATGTAATTCTATAGCATTACCTTCAATCAATTTTGCTTCAAAAGCTTGTATACCAAGCCTATGCAAAGTTGGTGCTCTGTTTAATAAAACTGGATGTTCTCTAACAATCGTTTCTAAAGCATCCCAAACTTCGCTTTTTTCTTTTTCAACTAGCTTCTTTGCTTGCTTAATAGTTGTTGCAAATCCTAATTTATCTAATCTTGCATATAAAAAAGGTTTAAACAGTTCTACGGCCATTTTTTTAGGAAGTCCACATTGATGAAGTTTCAATTCNGGACCNGCTACAATTACAGATCTTCCAGAATAGTCTACTCNTTTACCTAACAAATTTTGTCTGAATCTNCCTTGTTTACCTTTTAACATTTCAGNTAAAGATTTAAGTGGANGCTTGCCANTNCCNGTCATAACTCTGCCTCTTCGTCCATTGTCAAATAATGCATCGACAGACTCTTGAAGCATTCTTTTTTCATTTCTTACAATTATATCTGGCGCTTTTAAGTCAATTAATCTTTTTAATCTATTATTTCTATTNATNACCCTTCGATANAAATCATTTAAATCTGAGGTGGCAAATCTTCCTCCATCTAGAGGAACCAAAGGNCTAAGTTCTGGAGGAATAACTGGAATAGTTGTTAAAATCATCCATTCAGGTTTATTGCCCGATTCTAGAAACGATTCTATTAATTTTAATCTCTTAACAGTTCTTTCTTCAGCTATTTTTGATTTAATCTCAATTAATATTCCTCTTAATCTATCTTTTTCAGCCTTTAGATCTATATTCAGTAGCAATTCCCTTATAGCTTCAGCTCCAATAGCTACTTCAAAAGCATCTTCTCCGTATTCTTCTTGAGCTTTTAGATATTCGTCTTCTGAAAGAAGTTGCTTTTTTTTAAGTTTTGTAAGTCCTGGCTCTATAACCATAAAACTTTCAAAATATAAAACTTTTTCCACTTCTTTAAACTTCATATCCACAGCCAATGATATTCTACTTGGGAGAGATTTTAAGAACCATATATGAGCAACAGGGCAGGCTAATTCTATATTACCCATTCTCTCTCTTCTTACATTTGATTTTGTAACTTCAACTCCACATTTTTCACAAATTATCCCTCTAAATTTCATCCTTTTGTACTTTCCACATAGACATTCATAATCTTTAATTGGACCAAAAATTCTTGCACAGAATAGGCCATCTTTTTCTGGTTTAAAAGTTCTGTAATTAATTGTTTCGGGTTTTTTTATTTCTCCGAATGACCATGATTTAATTTTTTCAGGACTTGCTAAAGAAATTTTTATTTTATCAAAACGTTCTTCGATTGGATCGCGCTTAAATAATTTAGTTATATCTTTTTCCATAAATAATTAATTTATTTCAATATTTAAACCTAATGATCTAATTTCTTTGATTAAAACATTAAATGATTCTGGAATACCAGATTCAAATTTATCGTCACCTATAACAATAGTTTCGTAAACTTTTGTCCTTCCTGCAACATCATCGGATTTTACTGTTAAAATTTCTTGTAAAGTATATGAAGCTCCATATGCTTCTAATGCCCAAACTTCCATTTCTCCAAATCTTTGACCACCAAGTTGAGCTTTCCCCCCTAAAGGTTGTTGAGTAACCAAACTGTAAGGACCGGTTGATCTTGCGTGAATTTTATCCTCAACTAAATGATGAAGTTTAAGCATATAAACCGTTCCCACAGTAACTTTTCGATCAAATTNTTCTCCTGTTCGNCCATCCCATAATGTAGTTTGNCCAGANGNAGGCAAATCAGCTAATTTAAGTAGTNCANCAACATCATCAACNGACGCTCCATCAAAAACAGGCGTAGNTATAGGTATTCCTAATGATAAATTTGAAGANAATTCTTCAAATTCTTTTTTATTTANTGATTGAATNTNTGTATCATATANATTNTTACCATATATTTTTTTAAGAACTTCACGAATTGAACTGTTTCTTTTGTCTATATCTGTCTTAAGCTTTATAATTCGATTAATTTTTTCTCCTAACTCAGAACAAGCCCAACCAAGGTGAGTTTCTAAAATTTGACCAACATTCATTCTACTTGGAACACCTAATGGATTTAGAACTACATCAACAGGTTTGCCATTTTCCATATAAGGCATATCTTCAATAGGAACGATTTTACTTATAACTCCTTTGTTGCCATGTCTTCCNGCCATTTTATCTCCAGGTTTAAGACTTCTTTTAACAGCAACATAAACCTTTACCATTTTTAATACGTTTGGNAAAAGTTCGTCTCCTTGTTGAATTTTTTCAACTTTATCCTCAAATCGTTCCTTNATGTCCTGGTTTACTTTAGTGTATTGATGTTTAAGAATTTGTAGATCCTTATTTGTTTGTTCTTCTTCAAAAGCCATTTTCCAATAATCGTTTAAATTTAATTTTTCTAAATCTTGTGAAATAATTTTGGTACCGGGTTCATAATTTTTAAAGTCATTACTTAGCTTGCTGTTATTTATAATTTCCTGAGCTCTTACTTTAATATTTCTTTCGAGAATTTCCTCTTCCACACCTTTATCTTCCTGAACCGACTCTATTTCTGTTCTTTCAATTGATGTGGATCGCTCGTCTTTTTCTATTCCATGTCTATTAAACACTCTTACATCAACTACTATTCCGGTACCTCCTGGTGACATTTTTAAGGATGAGTCTCTAACATCAGTTGCCTTTTCACCAAAAATAGATCTTAATAATTTTTCTTCAGGATTGGATATTGTGTCACCTTTAGGTGTAACTTTACCAATTAATATATCGCCTGGTTTTACCTCCGCTCCAATATAAACTATACCTGATTCGTCTAAATTTCTTAAAGATTCTTCACTGACATTTGGTATGTCTCTTGTTATATCTTCGGTTCCTAATTTTGTATCTCTAGCCATTAATTCATATTCTACAATATGAATTGAAGTAAAAACGCCGTCTGTTACACATCTTTCGGAAATTAAAATTGAGTCTTCAAAATTGTAACCAAGCCATGGCATAAATGCCGCTGTAATATTTTTGCCTAAAGCTAACTCTCCCAATTTAGTTGCAGGACCATCTGCAATAATGTCTCCTTTTTTAATAAGGTCACCAATTTTCACTAGAGGACTTTGATTAATGCATGTATTTTGGTTTGATTTTTGAAATTTAAGTAAATGTAAATATCTACTCCTGATTTTGAAAGATCTTTTTCAGTAGCTTTAACAACTATTCTTTTTCCATCAATTTTATCAACAATGCCATCTCTTTTAGCTATAATTGTTACTCCCGAATCAAGAGCCACATCTTGTTCGATTCCAGTTCCAACCAATGGTGACTCCGGTTTTATCAAAGGAACAGCTTGGCGCATCATGTTTGATCCCATTAAAGCTCTATTTGCATCATCGTTTTCTAAAAAAGGGATCAGTGACGCAGCTACCGAGACAAGTTGTTTTGGAGACACATCCACATATTCAATTACGTCTGGCTTAGCAAGAATAAAATTAGGTGATTTTCTACATGACAAAAGTTCTTCTACAAAATTCCCATTTTCGTTTATAGGTGAATTAGCTTGAGCTATAGTATACTTTTCTTCTTCTACGGCAGACAAATATTCTATTTTATNTGTAACTTTNCCATCTACTACTTTTCTATAAGGNCTTTCAATAAATCCGTATNTATTGANTCTNGAGTATGTCGCTAAACTGTTTATTAATCCAATATTAGGACCTTCTGGCGTTTCTATAGGACATATACGTCCATAATGAGTCGGATGAACATCTCTAACTTCAAATCCAGCTCTTTCTCTTGTAAGGCCTCCGGGGCCTAGTGCAGAAACTCTTCGCTTGTGTGTTATTTCAGATAGTGGATTTGTCTGATCCATAAATTGAGATAATTGTGATGTTGCAAAAAAATCTTTCATAGCTGCAGATATTGGTCTAGGATTTATTAAATCTTGAGGCATGGCAGATTCTACCTCTAACANAGTTGACATTTTTTCTTTTATGACTCTTTCCATCCTTAGAATGCCAATTCTAAACTGATTTTCTACTAATTCACCTACCGATCTTACTCTACGATTTCCTAAATGATCTATATCATCTACTTCACCTTTGCCGTCTCTTAAATCAAGCATATGTTTAATGATTGCTACAATGTCCTCGTTTCGTAGAATTGTTATTGTATCACTACATTGAAGGTGNAGTTTGNTATTTANTTTAACTCTACCAACATCCGAAAGATCATAGCGNTCCGAAGTAAAAAACAACTTATTAAAGATTTCGTTAGCAACTTCAAAAGATGGCGGTTNTCCCGGTCTCAAAACTTTGTAAATATCATTGATTGCNTCTTCTTTNGAATTATTTTTNTCNATATTTAANGTATCAANTAANTANGGACCCTTTATTNATNGGATCNACATCAGCTATTGTAAGTGTATTAATCTTTAGTTCTAATATATTATCTAAATTTTCTTTTGAAATCGATGAGCCAGTTTTTAAAAAAATTTCATCAGTTAATGGATTTGACAAATTATTTTTTATATATTTGTCTAAAAAATAATCAGACGAAACCAAAATATTTTTCAAACCTTCATCATAAATTTTTTTAGCTATAACAAAATTAATTTTAGATCCTATTTTTAATACTTTCTTTCCATTGGTAGAATTTATAAGATCGTTTCTTAATTTAATCGGACGTTTATAATCATCTGGATTAAATTTTGTTTTCCATTTTTTTGTTTTTTGATCAAAATTAAAAGTTTTGAAATCATAAAATAAATCTAATATTTCTGTCTTTTTATAGCCTAAGGCATAGAGTAAAGTTGTGACTGGTAGTTTTCTTTTTCTATCTATTCTAAAATATAGTATATCCTTAACATCGTACTCAAAGTCTAGCCAAGACCCTCTATTTGGTATCACTCTACAATTAAATAGCAATTTACCGCTGGCATGTGTTTTTCCTTTATCATGATCAAAAAATACTCCAGGACTTCTATGCATTTGGTTTACAACAACTCTTTCAATACCATTAATTACAAAAGTTCCGCTAGGAGTCATTAATGGTATATCTCCCATGTAAACTTCCTGTTCTTTTGCTGAAAGAACTTGTTTTGTATTATTTTCTTGATCTATATCGTATATAACTAAACGCAAGGTTGGTTTTAAAGCTGAGGAATAGGTTAAATCTCTTTGTCGACATTCTTCAACAGAAAATTTTGATTTTTCTAAACGAAAAGACAAATATTCCAAAGTCGCTTTATCAGACAATTCTTCAATAGGAAAAATACTATTGAAAACTTTAACTAAACCCTTTTGTAAACTAGCTTCAGAATTTTTTTTTGAAGATAAAAATTGATTATATGATTTTTTTTGAACCTCTATTAAATTAGGAATAGATAA
>JAESSC010000055.1 GCA_016764285.1 Pelagibacteraceae bacterium | reverse complement strand
TATCAGCATTAGAGAATGATGTTGTTAGTTCTAATACAATAGTTGAATGCAAAGGCGAGATCGAACTTTATGGTCATAAGTATCATTGTTGGAAAGAGAAAGGTCATGGATTTTTAAAATTAAGAAATGCTATCAAACAATCTTGCGATATTTATTTTTATGAAACAGCGCGAAAATTGGGAGTCGATCGTCTAGCAATAACGTCTAAAAAATTTGGCTTAGGAAGCAAAGTTTTTGATATTTTAGATGAGGAAAAAACAGGCCTTGTTCCAACGACTAAATGGAAATTAAAAAATATTGGAAAAGGATGGGTAATAGGGGAAACTTTGCTTGCTGGTATCGGCCAAGGTTATTTTCAGACCACTCCCATACAACTGTGTCTGATGACCGCCCAGCTAGCTAACGGTGGTTGTAAGATTAAACCAAGAATCATCGATGACAAAAATACTTTAGAACCGATAATTCTTGCCTGGAGGGAAGAGTTTACCTATCGAAATAAAGAAAAAAGCGATTTCAATACAACAACAAGTTCACAAACTGCTGACCTACCAATTAATGTTGGATCTAATTTACTAAAATTATATCGAAATTCCGAAAATGTTAAATTTGTTCTGGATGCTCAATTCGGCGCAACCAACGAACCAATGGGCACTTCTTACAGATCAAGACATATTAAATCAGAATACATATATGCGGGAAAAACTGGAACATCTCAAATAAGAACCATTACTGAAGAAGAAAGAGAACTCAAACTAAAACAAAAGGATTTGCCTTATGAAAGACGGGATCACGCTCTTTTCACAGCATTTGCACCTTACAAAAATCCACGATATGCACTTAGTGTTCTTATCGAACATGGTGGAACGGGTGCTAGTATAGCCGCTCCAATTGCAAAAAAAATAATTAAAAAAGTTATTGATCGACATCAATTAAGAAAAAAATATCAACAAGATTTATTTCAAGAAATATAGATAATGGAAAGTAATTATTTTTATAAACNTAATTTGAGTTTTAAAGANAAAATTTTATCTTTAGATTTCAAATTAATTTTTCTTGTTNTATTATTAGGANTTATTAGTTTTTTTGCCATGTATTCTACNGAAAGAGGGAACTTTGACTATTACACAAAAAATCATATTTACAGNTTTTTCACTTTCTTTATAATTTTTATTGNTATTTCTTTTATCAATATTCGATTGTNGCATAAATCNGCTTATCTATTTTATTTTGTCATATTAATGTTGCTAATTGGAGTTAGNTTTTTTGGTATTACCGCTTCAGGNTCAACTCGTTGGATNAATTTNTTTTTTATTAATCTGCAACCTTCTGAACTGATGAAAGTTGCCCTAATTATTTTTCTAGCAAGATATTACAATAGGATCNCATCACGTGACGTAAATCGTTTGAAGTTTTTGATTCAACCATTTTTTGCTTTATTTATTCCCGTTGCTTTAGTCATCACCCAACCTGATTTGGGGACCGCTATACTTATCGTGNCTGGANGTCTTGCTGTAATTTGGTTGGCGGGTCTTAAAATTAGGTACTTTATCTATTTATTTTTTACCTTCATTTGTTTGGCACCTGTTATGATANTTTTTTTANAACCTTATCAAAAATTAAGAATTTTAACTTTTTTNAATCCNGAAAGAGACCCTCTNGGTGCAGGTTATCAACTTATTCAATCTAAAATTGCAATAGGATCCGGAGGACTTTTGGGAAAAGGTTTTTTAAAAGGAAGTCAAAGTTATTTAGATTACTTACCAGAAAAGCATACAGATTTTATATTCACTTTATTTTCTGAGGAATTTGGTTTTTTTGGATCTACTTCCCTATTAATGGTTTACGTGCTTATTATTTGGAGGATTATCGTAATTGGTAACCNATCAAAGAACAATTTTTCAAAACTGTATTGCTANGGTTTTGCTTCNGCTTTTTTTATTTATGTTACAGTCAATATGTNAATGGTTTTAGGNCTACTTCCAATTGTCGGAGCGCCTCTACCAATCATGTCTTATGGTGGTTCTGCAATGCTTGCCATGATGATAGGCTTGGGAATTGTAATGAGCTGTAGAGTTTATCACCAAGATTTATTTTNTTAAGGATCGGAAAGATTTTAATAAAACAACCTGTGATTGTTTTTTTGGTTCTAAATATTTTAGTTTTTTCGTTTTTAAATGTTGTGGGTTTGTGTTTAACTAAGATTTATGTTTAAAAANTTAAGGGCGGTTGAAACAAAAACTCTCAATTATAGCGGTCGATCATNTGTGGGGGAAACATTACAATTGGAAGGGGATTTAAGAACCTCTGGAAACCTTGACATTGCGGGTCTTATAAATGGAAATGTTTATGTTTCAGAGGTGACTGTAACTGAAACAGGATCAGTTAGAGGTTCTNTGGAAGCNACCAAAATAGAAATCAACGGACANATTCAGGGAAAAATTANAGCTGACNCAATAGTAATTGGAAGNAATGCGGTAATCAAAGGTGACGTTTATTTTAAAAACACATTAAAGACAGAAGAAGGCGCAGACATTGATGGTTACATAAAAAGAATTAATAATGGTAAAGCGAATACCGAAGAAGATATANCAATTGAAGAAATTGTTGAAAGAGCTGAGCCTAAAAAACCAGAAATTGTTNCNGTAGCGCAGAGCAAAGAAGCTGGATAAATTGNCGNCNTATNTTTAGATCTCATTTAATATATAAACAAGAGCACGATGGACGAAGATGTAATNANAAGATCTTCTGTTGGNGTNNTTGGTGCCGGCATACAAGGTGTTTGTATTTCCCTTTNTCTNGTNAAAAAGGGTTTTGAGGTNANNCTCATAGACCGAGATGANCCNGGNANAAACTCNGCTTCNTATGGNAATGCTGGNCATTTNTCNCCNTANGCTTCNNNNCCAATNAATAGNCCNGATGTTTTANTTGATGTNCCTGCAATGCTATTAAGNACAACNGGACCATTANCATTGANATGGAATTATGTACCCAANATGATNCCATGGTTTCTNAAATTTATNAAANATTGTAACANNAAAAGTATGANGCANACNGCTAAATANATGCANCAAATTTTAGATTTAGCCNTACCNGCNTANGANGAACTATTTCAAGATATTGATATTTCNGGATTNGTAGAAAGTAGAGGNATTATNTATTTTTGGACTGATAAAGATTTAAAAAGNAGAGAATTNGAAATNAATATAAGAAAAGANTTNGGTGTNGANCANCAANTNNTAACNCCAGATGAAATNCATGATCTNGANCCAAATATTAGAAAANTTTANCATGGTGGNNTTTATTATCCTNGNGCAAGACATGCNANAAATCCTAGAAAAATATTGCTNAAATTATTNGATTTATTTTTAAAACGAGGTGGTAAATTTANAAAACAAAACNTTGAANNAATTANTTTNTCATNNGANAATAAACCTATAATAAAAACTAATTTAAATTNCTATCCTTTTGATAAAGCAGTAATTGCATGTGGAGCTTTTTCAAAAAAATTAACAGATCAAGTGGACGAAAAAATTCCTTTAGATACTGAACGGGGTTATCATGTTCACTTTAAAGGTCATGACCATTTGCTTTCAAGACCTGTGATTTTTTTAAATAGAGGATTTGGAATAACCCCTATGGAACAGGGATTAAGGGTAGTAGGAACGGTAGAGTTTGGTGGTTTAGATAATCCATTAAGTAAAAAAAGAGTTCTCAATCTTGTAAATAATGCAAAATATTTATTTCCAGAATTATCCGAACATTGTGATGAGTGGTTAGGTTTTAGACCTAGTTTGCCTGATTTTTTACCAGTTATAGGACCATCCAAAAACTACAAAAATTTATTTTATGCCTTTGGCCATCATCATTTAGGGTGGACACTGGGCGCAATTACAGGAAAAATTATTACAGGAATGCTTGCCGAAGAAAATACTAACCTCAATCTAACTCCTTACAGCTCACTTCGATTTAACTAGGAGATTGAGTTTGATGTCAAAAAATACAATTGCTTATATTTTACTCATATTTACAACTCTATTTTGGTCTGGAAATTTTATTGTGGGAAAAGCAGCAAGTCTATTTGAGATACCACCTTTTACATTGAATTTCTATAGATGGCTGTGTGCTTGGTTAATACTAGCTCCATTTACCCTAAGTGAGATTTTTCAAAAAAGAAATTACATATTGGAAAATATTAAACTTATTACAATTTTAGGGATCACAAGCATCACCGTATTTAATTCCATCGTTTACTACTCTTTAAACTTTACCCAAGTTATTAGTGGAGCTTTAATGATTTCA
>JAESSC010000054.1 GCA_016764285.1 Pelagibacteraceae bacterium | reverse complement strand
TTAACAGCTACATAATCCTTTCCTTTTTTTAGTAAAGTGTAATTTCTTTTTACCATGCGACAAATTATAGCACCGTGATCCGTGATTTTCGATGCAAAAGTAATGTCAATTATTCAAGAAGCGAGATTATTTATTACTGATCCGTGATACGGGATTTTAATCTAGGTCCCATTTTCTCAAAAATGCAGAAGGTGATTTCAAATATTCATTTTTGCATTCATTATATCCCGCCTCTGGTTTCGGGTGCTTGGTTAATTGCACTGTTATGAAAAGAGTAACCGCAACTCACGCAGAGATCATCTTTCTTTGTTATATTAATTTTTCAGATAATTGAGTAATATTAATGAAATGATAGAAAATTTTAAAAGGAGAAAAAAATGAATTCTCAATATGTAAACAGAATTATAAGAGCTTGTAAGTTAGATGTTAATCTTTACGAAGAGGTAGAGGCAGATAAATCGGCAACATTTCAAGCAGCAGGGGTTGTAGTGCTTTCAAGTTTGGCAGCAGGAGTGGGAGCTTTATCACTTGGAACATTTAATTTTTTGATGGCTCCTTTGTTATCATTGGTTAGTTGGTTTATTTGGGCTTACTTAGTTTATTTTATTGGCGTTAAATTTTTTCCAGAACCTACAACCGAAGCTGATCACGGTCAGTTATTAAGAACAATTGGTTTTTCTAGTGCTCCAGGACTTATTCGAGTTTTTGGTATCATTCCTAATTTGACGAGCATAGCTTTTATTGCTGCAGGGATATGGATGCTAGTTGCGATGGTTATTGCTGTAAGACAAGCCCTAGATTATAAAAGCACCTGGAGAGCAGTTGGAGTTGTTGTGACTGCCTTTTTAATTCAATCTATTATTTTGTTTATGATACTGAAGCTATTTCATGTAACTCCATGCCAGTAATATGTTATAGAAGTCTATTTCTGATGGGTTACTTAAAATTATCTTTAAATAACTTTAGTACAGGCAATACTTCATGTAATTCTGCTGATGATTTTTGCATCTTTTTACGTTTACGTTTTTCGATAGGTAACTTTATTATTTTCATAATCAGATAATATAATAAGACGAGTAGATATCTATTTTAAGGCAAATCAGACCTATGCCTCACAGCACGAATCAGATATTATTAGAATAGAGACGGTGGGGTGCGAGAGCCAAAGCCGCCTCGCAATCCAGAATTATAAAAAAGTAAATTAATGCGTGAAAAATCACTAACCAAAAAGCAATATCAAAAAAATATAATAAAATATGTTGCACAGATTTTAGCGTGTGCCTTTTTGCTTGGAATAATTGTTTTTTCGATATTTAAAGAGGTAATTTAATGCATGAAAAATCATTAATCAAATATACTTAGATTTATGCTTTCTGCTTTTCCCACATTTCAAAATATTTACCCTTTAAATCAAGTAAATAATTATGAGAACCTTGCTCTATTATTGATCCTTTATCTAATACAATAATATTATCGGCATAAGCTGCTGTAGAAAGACGATGAGCGATAATAAGAGTTGTCTTATTTTTTGATATATTCTCTAAATTTTTTTGTATTTCCTTTTCTGTAGTACTATCAAGAGCCGATGTTGCTTCATCAAAAAATAATATTTTTGGATTTTTTAAAAATGTTCTAGCAATTGCGACTCTTTGTTTCTCACCACCCGATAATTTTAAACCTCTTTCTCCTACTATTGTTTCATATCCGTCAGGAAGACTAATAACAAAATTATGTATATCTGCATTTTTAGCTGCATTTATTATATCATCTTCGCTAGCTTTAGGGTCGCCATAAGAAATATTATAATGAATAGTATCATTAAAGAGCACAGTATCTTGTGGAACTACACCTATAATTTTTCTAAGTGAGTGTTGTGAAATGCTATTAATATTTTCATCATTAATATAAATACTTCCATTTGTTGGATCATAAAAACGGAACAAAAGTCGACTAATAGTTGATTTGCCAGCACCTGTAGGTCCGACAATAGCGACTTTTTTACCATTAGGAACTTCAAAGGAAATATCTTTTATAACTGTCCTTCTTTCATCATAACCAAAACTTATATTAGAAAATTTAATTTCAGTTTTACTGTTAATTTTAAGTTGCTTCAGTGAATCTTTTACTTTTGATTTTTCATCAAGCAAATTAAACATATTTTCCATGTCAACTAATGACTGTTGAATCTCTCTGTAAACCGATCCTAGAAAATTAAGTGGTTGATAGAGTTGTAACATATAAGCATTGATAACTACAAAACCTCCAATACTAATATCGTTGCTTCTAATTCCAAATGCTGTCATTACCAACATAATTGTAATACCTGACATAATTACAATAATCTGAGCTATATTTAATAAAGAAAGAGAATGCCTACTTTTATTGGCTGCTAATTCATATTTTTTTAAAGATACATCCAAACGATTAAATTCATGATTTTCATTATTAAAATATTTTACAGTTTCAAAATTGAGCAAGCTATCAATCATTTTTGTACTTACAGAATTATCAGCACTATTCATATCTCGTCGAAATTGAACTCGCCACTGTGTAATTATAAAAGTAAGAATTACATAAATCGTTATAGTAATAATTGTAATGAGCGCATAAAAATAGCCATAGAGATTGAGAAGTATAATAGAGACAAGTATAATTTCAATAAAAGTAGGAACAACATTAAAGATTACATAACGCAGTAGGAAATCAATTCCCTTTGTACCCCTATCAATAAACTTGCTTAATGCCCCAGTTTGTCTGTTTAGATGAAATTGTAGCGATAATGAATGCAGATGTTTAAAAATTGTAAGCGAGACTTCACGAATAGCATGCTGAGAAACCTTGGAGAATAAAGCATCACGCATTCCCTCAAATGTTAATGATGCTATTCGAACAACTCCATAAGATATGATTAAGGCAATTGGGATTAGCATCAACAAATTAACTCCTGAGCTGAGCTCTGTTAATGAGTCAACTGATCTGCCCAATATAAGAGGNGTATAGACACTGGCTACTTTAGCTAAAATTAAACATATAAGAGCTAAAGATACTCGCTTGCGCAAATCACTTCTCTTATTTGGCCATAAGAATGGGAATAATAATTTAAATGTTTTTAAATAGGTTTTTTGTTTATTCATAAATGAAAAAAATAAATTTTAATAAAGCTTATTTTTTTTCATATCAGTTGTCGTTCCTCAAGTTTTTTTAATGTTTCTANCTTTTGTTNTCGAGTCATAATCAACCAATCTTGCAATTCCTGTTTAGTTCTATAACATCCAATACAAAATTCTTCTTCTTCATCATACGTGCAAACCTGGATACATGGAGAGTCTACAGTTTTATCTACTTGTTTGNGTGTAAGTTTGTATTTNTTTTTATCTCCAGTTGTTGCTACCATTATCCTTATAATAGCTGCTTTTTCTATTTCTCTCTAATTGTTTAAGAGCTTTTTTCTTTTTTAATCGGTAAATGCTTTCTTCTACAGCATTCTTGAAAACTGGCTCTTGATTTATGATGGAGCTGCAGCTCATGTAGTATCCCGCCTCTGGTTTCGGGGTGCTTTTAATCGTTTTTCATCGATATCCCATTAAAATTTGATAGCTTTTTTAATGTACGGAAATAAATTACCAGCAATGATTTTTATTCCTTCATTATTTGGATGCATATAATCATTCAGTAAATATTCCTCTTGTAACGCCACATCTTGTAGAAAAAATGGCATAAAAATTAATTGATGCTCCTTGGCAAGTTCAGGATAGATATTATCAAATTGTTGTTTATAATTTTGCCCCATATTATCAGGNGCTTGTATACCGCAAAGTACTACGATAATATTTTTTTGCTTNACCTGGNTAATTATTTCATTGAGGTTTGCTTTTGTGATTGTTGGATCAATTCCTCNTANCATATCATTAGCCCCCAAACATAAGACTAGTANTGCTGGTTTATCTTCTAACGACCATTTAAGTCNTGNTAAACCATCNTTGGATGTATTGCCCGATACACTAGCGTTAATCAAGTCTATATNCATATTNTCCTCTTTAATTTTGTTCATTAACACTGANCTTAAATTTTCATTTTGAGTGAGGCCNTATCCAGCCATTAAACTATCACCGTAAAGCATAATTTTAATAGACATCGCAGATAGATTGGTGGAAAAGATGAATAGNAAGAAGAAACAAGCTATTTTCAGGAAACTAAAAACTTTAAAAAACATATTAAAGAATTATATGATACACAATTTATGAAAAATNCAGCCATAGAATTTTCTAACGTCTCATTAAATTACAATCAAAGTGATAATCTTGTAGAAGTTCTAAAAAATATCAGTTTTTCAATAAAAGCAGATGAGATTGTATCTATCGTTGGTCCAAGTGGATCNGGTAAAACGTCTATTATTATGCTTACTGCAGGTTTAGAAAAAATATCTGATGGAACTATTGGTATTCATAATCGTGTTATTAATCACCTGAATGAAAATGAACTAGCAAGTATTAGACGTCAACACATTGGTATAGTTTTCCAATCATTTTACTTGATCCCCAGCCTCAGCGCCCTAGAGAATGTTTTATTAGCACTCGAAGCAAATCACAAATATGGTTTAGAAGATCAAGCAAAAAATTTGTTAGAAGAATTTGGACTATCTCACCGACTTCATCACCTACCAGGTGAATTATCGGGTGGCGAGCAACAACGTGTAGCTATTGCTAGAGCTCTCATTAATAAACCATCTATTATTTTAGCTGATGAACCAACTGGGAATATAGATGAAATGAATTCTGAAAACGTAATTAAATTACTCTTTGATTATTCAAAAAAAAATAAAACATCCCTTGTTCTGGTTACTCANAATCATGAAATTGCCAACCAATGCGATCGTATTATANAACTAAAGGNAGGTCGCATTGTCCTATCTTAGNGAATTTTATTTCATACATCAGTACGCAGTACGTGATATTAAACGCAGTTTTAAAAGTCTCTGGATCATATTTATTACACTCTTCATTAGCCTTTTTCTTTTATCTTCAATTTTTNCTATTAAAACATCATTGAATGATGANATTGAAATAAATTCTAAAGAGCTTTTAGGGGGTGATCTTGAAATATCAAGTGGAATNAATCCNCTTTCTGAGGAAATCATTNAAAAGATCTCTGAATCTGGTCAGTTAAGTCAAACCGTTAAGTTCCATACAATGGTATCCNGGGAAGACAAAGGTTCAATATTTACTGATATTAGAGCTATTGATAAGTTCTATCCTCTGTACGGATCTATTCAAACCAATCCTAAGGAATCTTCTCAAACATTATTTTTAGGAAGCTCTAATCCTGGCATTTTGATAAATGAGAATATTCAAAACCAATTTGAATTGGAGGTAGGAGANAATGTTACAATCTTAAATAAAAAATTNACTGTGCAAGGTATTATTTTATCAGTTCCTAATCTTGATGGCGCTATGATATTTGGGGAGTTTGCAATAATAAGTAAAAATGAATTTGAAAAATTTAATCTAACCTCTGCAGGGAGTTTTTTAGATTATGACTATCGATTAAAGATGAACGATAATGAAAATACTCAATCACAGATTCAAAAAATTAAATCATTTATAAATAATGATAAAACAATAAAAATAAGAACGCCAAAGGATGGTAGTCAAAATTTACGTCGGGCTATTAATAATTTTTCTCATTTTTTAAGTCTTGTTTCTGTCAGTGCTATGTTAATTGCAGGTATAGGTATTAGTAATACGTTTCTATCTTTTATAAATAAAAAAAGCCTAAGTATCGCTATACAAAAATCACTTGGGTTTTTTTCAAGAACAATTAAATTAATATATTTTTACGAAATTTTATTAATATTATTTATTACTTCTATTCTGTCATATTTATTGGGACTACTATCGCCTATTATTGCCAATATATTTATACCAGCATCATTTAATATAGACCTTCAGTTTACCTTAAGTTTTTTAGACTATTTTAATTTGTTGTTTATTGGGTTGTTGGNTGTTCTCATTTTTTCAATTCCTACTTTGTATTCTATTAATTTGATTAAGGCTACNTCCCTCTTCCGCAATGTTTTTCAACAGATTAATCTTTTCTTTTCTTTCAGTAATATATTATTAATAATAATATTAAGTGTTTTACTTATTGTTTATTTTATCTTTCAAACAGATGAAAAAATTTACACCTTTTTTTATTTCATATCGTTTTTTGCAAGTATACTGGTATTTTTTATTACTTCTTTTTTTTTAATTTTCATATTTAGGAATTTTTTTAATTATCCTAGCAATAGTTTTAAAATCGCTAAACGCAACATAGCAGCAAAAAAATCTCTTGCTCCAATCATCACGATTTCATTGGGTATCGGTCTTACCTTATTGTTAACGCTAAGCTTTGTTGCAAATAATTTAAAAAGAGAAATTGCAGAAAGCATTCCAAACATAGCTCCGGATATCTTTTTTGTAAGCGTAAACAAAGATGATAAGGAAAGACTTGCATNATTCATTACAACTTTAGATCAAAACGCTATTGTTGAATTTCAACCTGTCATCAGNGCTTCTTTTGTNTCATTAAATTCCNTACCTATAGATACTATTATTCAACCTAATAATAACTCCGCATGGGTGATAGANGGAGATAGNCGCATTTCCTGGTATNACAACCCTCAAACANCAGCCAATCCTATTACAAAAGGCGAATGGTGGACAAAAAATGATAGTGAAAAATTATTTATTTCCATTGATAGCAAAATAGCATCTGATTTTAGAATAAAAATTAATGATCAAATAACCTTAAATATTTTAGGCAAAGAGATTGTTGGAACAGTCAAAAATTTCAGAAAAGTAGATTATCGAGACTTAAGCATTAATTTTGCCATTATTATTAATGACTCTTTCGCTGATAAACTACCTTACGAATACATAGGAACTCTCAGCTCTAATTTATCAATTAACGAGATTCAATCAAAAATATTAAAACAATTCCCAAATATATCAGTTATCAAAATTGGTAACATTTTATCTAAAGTAACAATTATATTAAATAAAATTTTAATAGCCGTCATAAGTATATCTTTAGTGGTAATTGGTATTGGGTTAATTGTAATTATAAGTGCAATATTAGTTCAAACAAATCTTCGAACATATCAAAACCTAATTTATAAAATACTTGGAATTAATTTTTCAACTTTAGTAAAAGCCGTATGTTTAGAATTTTTATTTATTTATTTATCCATCTTATTTTTTGCTATAACCATTGCAGCTTTAGGTTCTTATTATATTGTTGAAAATATTTTTCGATTAGAATGGATATTTGATTTAAACTTAACACTTACTCTTACAATGGTAACTGGTATAATTACATTCATACTAATATTGATTACCAATAAAAATACCTTTAATCCTCCAATATACCCTCTTATAAGAAATGAATAATAATCATGAGAAATAGATGGAATGATGAAAAAACTGTCTCAAAAAGACTCATAAAAACCACGCGGATTCAAATTTCAAGGTTAGTGCGACCTGGACATCACACTAAATTATTAATATTTCAATGGCACAATTCTCTTTAAAGTTTTAACCAACCTATTTGCTATTTTTTCTGGAATATCTGCTAATTTTTTTTGACCTGAAAAGGTGAGGTTTTTTGTGATGGAAAACTTTGGTCTGTAACCTCTGATAGTTTTTCTACTTTTTGTTTTTTTCATTTATTCCACCTCTGGTTTCGGGTACTTTGTTAATTGCATATGGCAACAGAACGCCCCTTCGTACTTTTAACTATTGTTGATAACTCTAAAATAATAAATAATGAATAAGATAACCGCATATATTGTTTTAGTTTTGCATGTCATAGTATTCCATTTTGGTCAAAACGCATACTCTGCCTCATCTG
>JAESSC010000053.1:7718-8062 GCA_016764285.1 Pelagibacteraceae bacterium | reverse complement strand
GTAATGAATAGACCTATAATTAAATTTACAGCTGATTTTGGTCCGCTGCTTATTTTTTTTATAATATATTTGAATAATGAAAATGATTTAAAAGTAGCAATACCTCCTTTCATTGTCGCAACCCTAATTGCTTTAATAGTAATTTATTTTTTAGAAAAAAGAATACCTATGGTGCCACTTGTAAGTGGTATACTAATTACTTTCTTTGGAGGCCTCACCCTCTATTTTGACAATAAAATATTCTTCTACATGAAACCAACAATTATTAATATACTTTTTGCTGCAGTTTTATTTTTTGGTAGATATTTTACTCAAAAANNTCTNTTAAAAATNTTTTTTCAAAA
>JAESSC010000053.1:0-7713 GCA_016764285.1 Pelagibacteraceae bacterium | reverse complement strand
TNAATTTAGAAGAATGANGGNTGGAANAAACTNAATTANNNNTGGATNNNNTTTTTNCTTTTNNTNGCNANACTTAANGAAATTGTNTGGAGAACNCAATCTGAATTATTTTGGGTTAATTTTAAAGTTTGGGGATTGCTGCCAATAACTATTTTATTTACCGCATGTACATTTCCAGTAATAAAAAAATATAAATTAGAAAAATAATGAAGTATTTGAAGTTAGTTATTAATAATGGNAACAAGAAAAAAGATATTTTTTTTAATAAAACTGAACTTCAATTAATATTAAATTTATATGCAAAAATGGTTTCCAGTGGAGAGTGGAAAGATTATGGATTAAGTATTTCGAAAAGGGAAGTAAGTTTTAACGTTTATCATAGAACGGCTGAATTTCCTATTTATAAAATAACAAAAAATTTAAAGCCGAAAAATGAAAATGAAAAATATCTTATAAAAGATGTTAAAAATAAATCGATTAAAAAATCTGAAAATTTAAAAAGTTTGATTCAAAAAATAATTTGGAAAAAACTTAAACTAGTAAACTGAATTTATCTTCTTTGCCCAAACAACATGAGCAACATAAGAAATAAGTTGATGAAATCTAGATAAAGTGTAAGCGCTCCCATAACTGCTTTCTTTCCCATGACTTCACCAGTGTCGCTTACTAAATACATATTTTTAATTTTTTGCGTATCGTAAGCTGTCAAGCCAACAAAGACTAAGACACCAATAATAGATATTACAAAATACATCATTGAAGATTTCATGAAAATATTAACTATGGATGCAATTATAATGCCAATTAAACCCATCATCAGAAATGAACCTAATCTTGTAAGATCTCTTTTTGTTGTATATCCGTAAATACTCATGGCACCAAATGTTCCGGCTGTAATAAAAAATACACGAGTTATACTAGCGCCCGTATAAACCAAAAATATTGAAGATAGAGAAGCTCCCATCAAAGCCGCAAATATCCAAAAAGCTCCCTGTGCTTTAGCTGCGCTCATTTTTCTGATTCCAAAACTTATATAGAAAACAACTCCTAGCGGAGCAAGCATTACAATCCACATAAGTGCAGAATTATAAAGTGCATTTCCAAGATCTGTCAGACCTATTATTGATCCATCTGCAGCAGTAACAACGGATAATTTAAATAGAAACAAGGAAATAACTCCAGTCAAAAGTACACCTGAAGCCATGTAATTATAAACCTTGAGCATATAAGCTCTAAGACCTTCATCTATTACATGAGTTTCGGCAATTGTTGCTTTTGATCGAATGTTCTGTCTATTAAATTCCATAATTTATAACATATATATTGCCATTTAGATTTCTTTGCAAGATGTTCAAATAGTTTAATAAAACTATAAAATATAGTTAAATTAATCCGATGAATTATAAAAAATTGGGAAATACAGATATAGAAGTAAGTGCAATTTGTCTTGGTACCATGACGTGGGGTGAGCAAAATAATCAAAAAGATGCATTTGAACAAATGGATTATGCTCTAGAGTGTGGTGTAAATTTTTTTGACACTGCTGAAATATATCCTTCTCCATGTTTTGAAAACACTTATGGTTCTACAGAAAAAATAATTGGAAATTGGTTTAAAGAAAAAAAAAATCGAGATCAAGTTATACTAGCTTCAAAAATTTCCGGTCCCGGCTTATCATGGGTGCGCGGCGGTGGCCCCCAATACTCAGAACAAAATATTAAAGAAGCTCTGGAAAATAGCTTGAAAAGATTACAAACAGATTACATCGATCTCTATCAACTTCATTGGCCAGAAAGAAAAACTAATTTTTTTGGTAGACTTGGCTACGAACATAAAGAAGAAGAAACTTCTGATTTTAAAGGAAAATGGAATAAAATTGAGACAATATTAAAAGTTTTAAAAAAATTTGTTGAACAAGGTAAAATTCGTTATATTGGCTTGTCCAATGAAACATCCTGGGGTTTATCAAATTTTTTAGGACTTTCAACATTACACAAGCTTCCAAGAGTTGTTTCCGTTCAAAATCCCTACAATTTATTGTGTAGGACTTATGAAATAGGCTTAGCTGAAATTTCAATTAGAGAAAAAAGTGGACTGTTGGCCTATTCCCCTCTTGCAGGAGGATTTCTAACAGGAAAATATAGAAATAACAATTTACCAGAGAANTCGAGACAGAAACTATTTGGAGACTATTATACTAGATACAGTAAACCTAACGCATCTATTGTAATAGAAAAATACTTNGATATAGCAAAAAANTTTGNTNTGGATTTTGCTCAAATGTCAATAAAATTCTGTGAAATTCAAAAATTTATAACTTCGGTTATAATTGGCGCGACTACTATGGAACAGTTGAAAAGTGATATAGAAAGTGTAAATGTAAATTTAACTGAAGAAATAAATAAAAAAATAAATGATATTCAAATAATACATCCNAACCCATGTCCATAAAAATTGTAAAAAAANTTTCTCTTATACTTTTATTTTATTTCATTTTCGGAATCTCAAATGCTGANGAAAATCTGAAGCAACTAGGAAAATTTAAAGACTGGGAAAGTTTTGTTTTGGTACAAGGAGAGAGTAAAATTTGTTTTGCTCAATCAATTCCTGTTGTAAGANCTCCAAAAAAATTTAAAAGAGATCCTTCTAGATTATTTNTAAGTTTTAGACCAGTTGAAAATATTAAAAATGAANTCAGTGTTACTAATGGTTATGAGTTCCAACAAAAAGCTCCAGTTACGGCAAAATCTGGAAAAAAAGTCTACGATTTATTTTCAAAAGGACGTTTTGCCTGGGTCGTTGACAATGAAGATGAAGCAAAATTAATTGTAACTATGAAAAAAGCTTCAAGATTGCTGATTATAGGCAATTCAGATAAAGGAAATCAAACAACAGACCATTATTCTATGATGGGTTTTACAAAAGCTTATAATATTGCAAAAAAAAGTTGTAGCTAAATTTTAATGAAAAAAGAGGGAAAGATTGTATTAGCCTATTCGGGCGGTTTAGATACATCAATAATTCTTAAATGGCTACAAGAAAATTATAGTGCAGAAGTTGTGGCTTACACGGCTGATATTGGACAAAAAATTAATAAAAAAAAAATTATTAATAATGCAAAAAAATTAGGTGTAAAAAGAATTATTATTGAAAATTTAAAAAATACTTTTGTTAAAGATTATGTTTTTCCAATGATTAGAGGACACGCACTATATGAAGGAATTTATCTTCTTGGTACTTCAATTGCTAGACCGCTGATAGCCAAAAGACAAATTGAAATTGCAAAAAAATTTAAAGCCTTTGCTGTTTCTCATGGAGCAACAGATAAAGGAAATGATCAAGTAAGATTTGAATTAGGTTACTATTATTTTGGTCCTAAAATTAAAGTAATTGCTCCCTGGAGGGAATGGAAATTTTCTTCAAGAACCGATTTAATTAATTATGCAAAAAAAAATGGAATTTCTATACCGAAAGATAAAAAAGGAGCTCCTCCATTTTCCGTTGATGATAATCTTTTTCATACTTCAACCGAAGGAAAAATGCTTGAAGACCCAAATAAAAATCCTCCTGAATATCTTTTTCAAAGAACTGTCAACCCAGAAAAAGCACCAACAAAACCTACCTTAGTTAAAATTGGTTTTAAAAATGGGGATCCTGTTTCATTAAATAAAAAACAATATTCGCCAAGCAAACTACTTGAAAAATTAAATAGTTTAGCTGGTAAAAATGGAGTGGGCAGAGTCGATTTGGTCGAAAACAGATTTATTGGAATTAAATCAAGAGGTATTTATGAAACACCAGGAGGAACCGTACTAATATTTGCTCATAGAGCAATTGAATCGATAACTTTAGATAATAAAACTATGCATGCAAAAGATAAAATTATGCCTAGATATGCTGAATTAATATATAACGGTTTTTGGTTTTCCAAAGAAAGATTGTCTCTTCAGAAAATAATTGATCAAAAAAAAGCAAGAGTAGAAGGAGAAGTTACAATTAAACTCTATAAAGGCAGCCTGTCTATTGTTGGAAGAAAGTCAAAAAAAAGTATTTACTCTAAGGAAAAATCTTCTTTTGAAGGAGGCAAAATATTTTCCAAAAAATATATTGAAAATTTTATAAAAAATGCTGCAAAAAAACTTAAGAAATAGTAATATTTATAATTATCTTATGGTATGAAAAAAATAATTTGTATTTTTATTTTATTATTATTAACAAACCTTAGTCTAGCAGCTATGAGTGGAGGTAATGGTAACAATCAAGACAATTTATATAAAGCAGCTAAAAAATTGGTCATCAAAGCAAAAAAGCTCGAAAAGAAAGATAAAGTAGAGAAAGCCTTAAAACTATATTCTAGAGCTTATGACAAATTATTAAAAGCCTATGATAAAGATAAAGAAAATCCTGATATCTTAAACTACCTGGGGTTTACTTTAAGAAAAGCTGGAAATTTTGAGGAAGCAGAAAAATTTTACCTAGCAGGTCTTGAAATTAAACCTGATCATAAAGGAATAAATGAATACTTGGGTGAACTTTATATAAAAACAAATAGGATTGAATTAGCTAAAGAAAGACTGGAAGTTCTTAAAGGTTGTAAATGTGAAGAGTTTGAGGAATTAAAAGAACTTATTGAGAAGAATTAAATATGCGCGTCATAGATGTTTTAGGCAGAATATTTCTTTCAACACTTTTCTTAATCGAAGGAACTAATAAAATTTTCAATTATGAAGAAACTATCCAATACATGGAAAATTTTGGTGTACCGGGATATCTTGCAATACCAGCTATAATTTTAGAAATTCTATTTCCATTATTGTTAATCATAGGTTATCAAACAAAAATTGCAGCGCTTGTAATGATGATATTCACCATCGTAGTTGCAATAATTTTTCATACTAATTTTGATGACCAAATGCAGTTCATAACTTTTTTTAAAGATATTGCGATTGCGGGTGGCTTCATAATTATCTTTGTTAATGGTGCCGGTAAATTCAGTGTAGATTACAAACTTAAATCAAATAAAACTAACGCTTGAATATTTTTTTATGCGCATTACCAGCAATTTTAAAATAAAGCCAATTTGGTAAAATTTTTAATGTTTTCATAAAATAAGTAAACGACTTTGGAAAATGAATCTCAAAAGAATTCTTTTTTGTTAAGCCTTTAAATATCTGTTCTGCTGCAAATTCGGGTGATTTAATCATAGGCATTGGAAAATTATTTTGATCTGTCATGGGTGTTTTAATAAACCCAGGACTTATAACAGAAACTCTTACATTGTATCGTTTAAAATCAAAATAAAGACTTTCTGCCAAACTTGTTAAGGCTGATTTTGAAGCACAATAACCAGAGGCTGCCGGCAATCCTCTATAGGCTGCCACTGATGAAACTATAGATATATGGCCGCTTTGTTTTTCTTTAAAATAATTATTTACAGCATTGATACAATTTAATGTTCCAAAAAAATTTACCTCCATTATTCGTCTTATACTTTCAACATTTAATTTTTTTTCTGATTGAGGGTCATGTACACCTGTACAAAAAACACATATGTCAATATTTTCTAATTTTTTAATTATGTTTTCAAATACTTGAATGGTTTTATTGCTATCAGTAACATCTAGCGGGAAAGGATGTATATTTGGGTTATGTTTATTTAAATTTTGAAGTAAATTTTCTCTTCTAGCAGATGCGGCCACCTGCCATTTTTTTTCGGCAAATTTTTTAGTAAGAGCTTCACCAATCCCACTACTGGCTCCTGTAATCCAAATTTTTTTAATCATGATTTAACTTAGGTAATAACTCAATTAGATCGAGCCCTTTTAAAACATTCAACGGTATTACTTAGTAAACAGGCAATAGTCATTGGACCTACACCGCCCGGAACAGGAGTGATTGCTTTTGCTATCTTTGATACTTCATCAAAATCAACATCACCCACTAAACCAGAATCGGTCTTGTTGATACCAACATCAATAACTATTGCATCTTTTTTTACCCAGTCAGCTTTAACTAATTTAGGCTTCCCCACGGCAGCAACAATTATATCTGCTCTTTTACATTCTGCTTTTAAATCTTTTGTTTTTGAATGAGTAATCGTAACAGTGCAATTTTCCTTCAAAAGCAATTGGGTCATGGGTTTACCATTTAAGTTTGATCTCCCAATAATAACCGCATGTTTCCCATTTAAGTTTTTTTCAGTATTTTTAATTAATAAATAACAACCCATTGGTGTACAAGGAATGGTGCTATCATACCCTGAGGACAAATTACCTACATTCACAGGATGAAGACCATCAACATCTTTACTCGGATCTATGGTTTCTATAACTTTTCTTTTGTCAATATGTTTGGGTAGAGGTAGTTGAACTAGTATGCCTGAAACTTTGTCATTTTTATTTAGTTCCTTGATTTTATCTAAAACTACCTTTTCCTCTATATTGTCAGGATAATGAATTACTTCGGAATTAATACCAACTTCAACTGCGGATTTTTCTTTATTTTTTACGTAAATTTTACTTGGAGGATCTTCTCCGACTAAAATTACTGTCAATCCTGGAACAGTATTATAAGTAGATTTAAGTTTGCTTACTTTTTCCTTTAATTCTTCTCTTAAAGCCGCAGATGCTTTTTTTCCATCAATAATCATTTTAAAATAAATTTGGAGCAAAAATTTCAAATACTAGGTTTCTAATAAACATTAAAAACAAAATCAAAACCACTGGAGAAAGATCGACTGAACCAAAAGTTGGTAAGAAACGTCTTATTTTATTTAGTGCTGGATCTGTTAATTTGTAGGTTGCATCAAGTACAGAGAAAACAAATCTATTTTGCGTATTCAGAATATTAAAAGCAACTAACCAACTTAAAACAGCATTAATGATAACAATCCAAATATAAATAGTAATTACGCTATCTAATAAAACAAATATAGATTTCATTTTTTCTCCACATAAATAGACTGGCTAGGAAATGCAAAGGATGCATTATTTTTTTCTACAATTTCTTTAATTGCAATTGCTAATCTTTCTTTGATCGACAGCCATTCAATCCATTTATTAGTCACAGTAAAACACCTGACAAACATATCAATTGAGCTATCAGAAAATTTATCTACTCTTACAGCATAACCAATACTAGTTTTATAATCTTTATTAGTCGTAATATATTTCTCTATTTCATCTCTAATCTTTTTAAGTTGTTCAACGGTCGTGCTATACTGCAGTGTTATTATCCAACTAATTCCACGATTTGTTGTTGCACTTACATTGATGACAGCATTTTCTGCAAAATGAAAGTTTGGAATGATTGCAAGAGATTTATCAAACTTTCTTATAACTGTTGATCTAAATCCTATACTTTCGACAATGCCTTCTATAATATTTTCAACAATAATCCAGTCACCAATTTTAAATCTTTTTTCTACTAATACTAAAATTCCTGAAATTAAATTCTTAAATAAGTCTTGTGCCCCTAGTGCAACGGCAACCCCAACTAAACCCAATCCAGCAATAATTGGTCCTATTTTTATTCCCCATAATTCTAATACTGCAGCGGCGCCTAAAATAATAATAAGTATTTTTAAAGCTTTAAAAATCCAATTTATCAGCTCTCTTGTTAAAATTTTTTCTAAACCTCCTAAAAGATAAGCAACCGGCTGGATGAACTGGTGTAATAACCAAAAAATTAAAATTGTAATAAGCGTCTTATTTA